>JBEGMG010000362.1:0-5171 GCA_041183165.1 Actinomycetota bacterium
GAGTCGGCCGCCGACGAATCCCGCGCCGCCATCGAGTGGGATGCGACCGCCCGGTGCTTCGTCAAGGTAGGCGGCCATCGCCCACACGGGCGCGGAGCCGTCGGTGAAACTGGAGCGCTTGTAGAACCCGCGCGCCGGCACGGTCGTGCCCGAGACCTCGAGGGTGCCCGAGCCGATCAGGTCCACGCCCCCGGACTCGGTGACGGGTCCGCTCAGACGCATCGTCCCCTTGCCTGCTCGCAGCGCATGGGAGATGAACGGCTGGAAGGTCCAGCCCTCCCCTGGGACGGGCTTGAGGATGTAGTCGGTTGTGCCCCGCCACATGCCCGGCATGTTGAGCAGGATCTCCCCGCGCGTGACGACCGTCAGCGCACCGGTGATCCCCTTCGGAGTGATCGTCAGCTTGGTCGGCACACCCAGGAACGGTCGCTGCTCCGGCATGCCAAGGAACGTGCCGACCGCGCCACGGGCCTGCACCGTGTAGCTGAGCCGGCCATCGAAACCGACATCGACGGAGTAGTCCAACGTGCCGATGCGCGCGGCACCCGGCGCGCTGAGGGTCCAGTGGGGCTGGCCGGCCCGCATGCCCACCGAGCCACGCAGCTCACTGGTGCGCACAGCGACCTGATCGGTCTGAGGCACGATCCACAGGCGACGATTGGAGCCGTTGACCTGGGCGCTCCACGTATTCGCCCCCGCGACCTCCAGGATCGCTGGAGCCGTGAGCAGCGGCGCGTCCAGGCGCAAGGACGCGGTGCCACGCACGACCGGCACGACATTGCCCAGCGATACCTTCACACCACTCAGGCGAGCCCCCGGGATCCGCACGAGCCGAGGGGTCGAGCCGGTCACGCGCCACGTCGTACTCGCCGAACGACCCGGGGTCGTCGCCCGCAGGAAACCGGTGACCGGCACCACGGTCCGTGAGATCGACACACTCCCGCTGCCCCGCAAGACATAACTGCCGCTATCCGTCAGTGGACCACGCAAATCCAGGGACGCACCGTCGCCCCGCGCCTGCAGCATGACCGTCGCGGCCCAGTCGCAACCATTGGGTTGGGCGTTGACCGAGACCTCCTGCGCCCAGGTGCGAGACACCTTCACGTGCTCGGGCAGCGTGATCGTCACCGAGCCGGTCATCGCCCCCTTGCGCCAGGTGAGCTCACCGCTCACGTTCTTGGGGCGCACGACGTTCTCACCGATCCGTCCACTGCCCGACACGATCGTGAGCAACCGCGCATCACCCTGCGCACGCACCCGGGCCGTCAGGCGCGTATCCCCCGGCCCGTCGAAACGCACGAGGCCCAGAGGCACCGCCCGCGCGCACGTCCCAGCCCGCAGATCCACCACCTTCTGCCCACGACGCTGCACCGTCTCATCGACTCCAGCATCACCGTCGGCAGGGGCATCACCGTCAGCCGTGACAGTCGCTGGCGCCGCGGGGGCGCCAGGCGCAGCCTGGGCTACCGGCACCACCCCGATCAGCAGCCCAGCAACCAGAGCAGCCGAGGAGACGACGGCAAGAGGGATCCGGGAGACAGCCACTCGCGGAAGATAGGGCTACTTGGGGGAGTGAGTCACCGCACGATGAACAACTGTCTCGTGAAGGCAAACGCCCCTGGAGCGGAGTGAGAGAACTTACGGCTAATCCGGGCAGGAGTGAGGCTGCGCCTCACGTAGGCGACCCGAGGAGGTCAGCGCATTCCCCGTATGACGACGGCGTTGGACCGCACGCGAACGCCGTCGACGAGCACCGTGGCATATATGCGCATCGGGCCCGTTGCCCTCATGCGCCAGGTGAATCTGCCGTCCTCGCCGACGATGGGCCGGGTCGGTGAACTCGCGTAGCCGAGACGGCCACCGCTCGAGGTGCGCATCGTGATCGCGCGGAAGGCGAGGCCGGTCGATGTGCCCCGGACGGTCACCATCGGCTTCTGGCGGCCAGCACCGCGGGTCGCGGTGATGAGCATGGTCGGCACGACTGCATCGGCGACCTCGATGCCCAGTGACAGCACGAGCGCCCGATCATCGCTCGTGCGACCCACCAGCTGCAGCACATGCTGGCCCGACGCCATCGCGGCAGGGAGTACAACACTGCCCGCGACAACACCCTCAGCATCGACCTCAACGCGACCGAGCGAGAAGCTCGAGCGTGGCAGTAGCCGCGCGATCGCGTAGGCAAGGGCGCCTGTCGTCGGCGGATCGAGGACGACGTCCACCGATCCCGACGGCGCGAAGCCCGATCCACCGAGTTGCAGCGCGCCCCCGGTGGGCACGCGCAGCACGCCGTCGCTTGCCACCTGCTGCCCGATGCCACCCGCGTCCGTGGCCCCGAGGGACAGGGCGTAGCCCGTACCGCTCACGACCAACTGACCGCCCGTTGCCTGCGTCCGCAGGTTCGGGTCCGGCTCGCCACCGACCAGGCCGACTGACTCACCCGGCGACAGCGACGGAGCAGGCACCGGCGAGGGACTCGGCTCCGGCGTCGGCGAAGGAGACGGTGACGCGGACTCGCTGGGCGTCGGAGACGGCGAAGGCGCGGGTGGTGGAGGTGGTGCGGGGGCTCCCCCTCCTCCGCCCGGCGGTGGCGGGGGTGGCGGAACGTACGGCGCGACCGGTGTGACCGCGCTAGACACAGGCGACGCCGTGCCCGTGCTCACGTCGTTGACGCCCGCGACGCGGAAGTAGTACGTCGTGCCATTCGTCAGCGGCGACGCGACGCACGATGTCGCAAGTCCGGGGGACGCACACGCACCAGAGGCGACGGCGAAACTCCCGGTCGGGCTCGTAGCCACCTGCACGACATAGCCCGTGAGGGTTGCCCCTCCCGTGTCGTCAGGGGACGCCCACGTGACCGTCACCTCGCCATTGCCTGCAACAACGCCCGGGGCAGCGGGGGCACCAGGAGCCGCAGCAGGTGTGACGGTCGTGTTGGCCACCGTTCCCCAGCCCGCTCCGGTGAGCGCCTGGACATCGACGGAGTACGTCGTGCCGTTGGTCAGGCCCGTGATCGTGCAGGTCGTTGCGGGCGCGACCGCCAGGCATCGCGCCGCCCCGGGGGTCGCGGTCGCGCGATAGCGCGTGATCGGGAAGGTGCCCGCGGAGGCCGGCGCCTGCCAGGAGATGACCGCCGAGGCAGGTCCGCGCACTGCGGCGGCCTCCAGCGGCGCGCTGGCGCTGTTCACCGTCGCGTTGAGCGCCGGCGTCACGGGAGCGGAGGCGCTGGATGGCGATGAGCTGCCGACGGAGTTCGCCGCCGTCACGCTGAAGGTGTACGGCGAGTCGTCGGTCAGTCCCGAGACGGTGCAGTAGAGGTCCTCGGTGGTGGTGCAGGTGGCGCCTCCCGGCGCAGCGGTCACCGTGTAGCCGGTGATCGCCACTCCTCCGGTGAAGGTGGGTGCCTGCCAGGTCACCTGGGCCGAGGAGGGCAAGGGAGCGGCGAGCACTCCGGTCGGAGCACCGGGCACGGTCGGCTGGTACTCGTACGACCCTGCGCTCAGTGCGGTGCCGTCGGGAGTCGTGACGCTCACGGCGACGCTGCCGACAGCGCGCGCCGGTGCGACCGCGGTGATCTGCGTGTCGTCGAGGACGGTGAACGATGTCGCAGCGTCCGGGCCGAACTTCACCGCGGTGGCGCCCGTGAAACTCTGGCCGGTGATGAGCACGCTCGTGCCTCCGATCACCGGACCTGAGGTCGGGGCGAAAGACGTGACCGCCGTCGGGGGACGCACCGCCTGCAGGAGGGCCGAGGCGTTGATGATGCCCGCACCGCAGGTCTTTGAGGGCGTGGCCGCGTCGCACGCCCCGCCGGGGAACGCCGTCGCGTTGGCTGGGTTGACCAGCAGGGCATCGACCTGCGCCGGAGTCAGGGTGGGTGACCGCGAGAGCATGAGCGCGACGACACCGGCGACGTGCGGCGTTGCCATGCTCGTGCCGCTGTACGACGCGTACGTCGGCGTCGCCGGCGTCGTGGCGCCGGAGTTGAGCGTCGACCAGATGCCGCTCCCAGGGGCGGCGATCTCGACCGTCGACCCGAAGTTGGAGAACGACGCCCGCGCGCCCGTGGATGTCGTCGCGGCAACCGTCACGACGCCCGAGCAGTTGGCCGGCGTGAAGCCGGAGGTGTCGGAGTTGCTGTTGCCGGCCGCCACGACGACGATCGTGCCGCGACCGCGCGCTTCATTGATGGCCGTCTGCGTCGGGGAGTCGCAGCCACCCGAGCCGCCGAGGGACATATTGATGACGCGCGCGGGCGTGGGATTGGCCGGCAGCCCGGAGACGCTGCCTCCCGAAGCCCAGATGATGCCCGCGGCAATATCGGAGGTGTAGCCGCCGCCGGTGCCGAGCACGCGCACGTGCTGCACCTTGACGTCGGGTGCCACACCGACGACGCCCACTCCGTTATTGCCGATCGCGTTGATGGTGCCGGCGACATGCGTGCCGTGCCAGCTGCTGCTGCGCGAGGACGTCCAGTCACCGGGATCCGCAGGATCGGGATCGCGGCCGTTGCCGTCGTTGGCGACCGAGAGGGTGTCGATCATGTCGTAGCCGGCGACGGTCTGGTCCGTAAGATCGGGATGCACGGTGCCACCGGTGTCGAGTACGGCGACCACGACGGTGGATGCCCCTCGCGTCATCGACCAGGCGCTCGGCGCGCTCAGGCCGTAGGTGCCGTTCAGCCCCCACATCTGATTGGAGACGTAGTAGGGATCGTCGGGCTGGAACTCCGCCCGGGGCGTCACAGCAATGCGGCTCGATCCCACCCCGGCACCGACGCCATTGGTGGCCACCACGCTCGCGTAGTACGTGACGGCATTCGTGAGGCCGGTGACGGTGCATGTGAGCGAGGCCGTCTGGCATGTCGCCACCGGGTCGCCGCCGGTCGCGGCGGCGTAGAGCTGTCCGGTGTAGCCGGTGACCGCGCTGCCGCCGTCATTCGCTGGCGCCGTCCACGACAGTCGCACCTGTCCGGAGGACGTCCGGCCCTGCACGTTCTGCGGGACGCTCGGCACCTGCGCGGCGGCCGGAACTGCGGAGACGCGCGGAGATGATGCGGGTGAATTGCCGATGTGATTGCTCGCGATGACGTCGATCCAGTACGTCGTCCCCGGAGTCAGGCTCGACAGGGTGCAGTTGGTGGCGATGACCGTGCACGTCGCACGCTGCGTGCC
>JBEGMG010000363.1:0-3006 GCA_041183165.1 Actinomycetota bacterium
GCCCGGCATGACCTCTTCGACGACCGGGTGTGGGTGGTCGCCCCGCTGCCGCAGAGCGATCCCCATCGCGTCGAGGAGATCCGCGACCTCGCCGTCACCTGCGGAGCCGTGCCGGTCGTGATGACCCCTCAGGAGCACGACCGCGCCGTGGCGCTGACCTCGCATGCCCCTCAGGTCCTCTCCTCCCTGCTCGCGGCACGGCTCCTCGACGCTGAGCCGGAGGCAGTGGCGGTGTCGGGGCAGGGGCTGCGCGACATGACGCGCATCGCAGCCTCGGACCCCGACCTGTGGAGGGCCATTCTCGGTGCCAACGCAGAGTCGGTGGTGGGCGTGCTGGAGGCCTACGCGCGCGACCTCGATGACGTGATCACCCGCCTGAGACACCAGGATGATGTGGCAGAGGCGCTCGCGCGCGGCGTCGAGGGACGCCAGCGAATCCCCGGCAAGCATGGTGCCGCAGCCGCGGCGTACGACCTCGTCCCCGTCATCATCCGCGACGAGCCCGGCGAGCTCGGCCGGCTCTTCGTCGCGGCAGGCGACCTCGATGTCAACCTCGAGGATGTGCGCATCGACCACGTTCTCGGCAAGCCGTCGGGATTGGTCGAGCTCTCGGTCCGTCCGGAGGTCACCACACGTCTTGTCGCGGGTCTGCGCTCGCTGGGCTTCGAAGTCCGAGCCTAGGCAGATCTGTGCCCGGACCCATCATCGCCATCGACGGACCCTCGGGGTCCGGCAAGTCGAGCACATCTCGTGGCGTGGCCCGGCGACTAGGACTTCGCTACGTCGACACGGGTGCGATGTATCGGGCCATGACGTGGTGGATGCTCGCCAACGGCGTCGACGTTGACGACCCGGCTGCCGTCGCGGCTCGGTGTGGCGAGCCCGTCATCGACTTGCGCGATGATCCCGCGAACCCTGGTGTGAGTGTCGACGGCCGGGACGTCTCCCTTGACATCCGCGAAGGCTCCGTGGCCGATGCGGTCAGCCGAGTGGCAGCGGTACCTCAGGTTCGCGAGCGCCTCATCGTCAGCCAGCGCTCGATGGTCGACGACGCGTGGGCGGCGGGCTCCGGCGTGGTCATGGAGGGTCGTGACATCGGCACCGTGGTGCTGCCCGATGCCGACCTCAAGATCTACCTCACCGCGGATGTCGAGGCGCGCGCCGCGCGCAGGGCTCTCGAGGAGTCGGAACGATCCGGCAGTGGAAGCGTCGCCTCGGCCCAGGCCAACCTCGAGTCCCGGGATGCACTCGACACCACGCGCACCGTGTCACCCCTGCAGCAGGCCGATGATGCGATCGCCATCGATGGCACGCACCTGTCCCTCGATGAGGTGATCGATGCGGTGATCCGCGCCCTTCCCGCGGACGCGCAATGAGCAGGGGTGCGACCGCGCGCAACCTGGTCGGTCCGGTCCTGCGCTGGGGATACCGCCTGCGCATCCATGGTGGGCACCGCTGTTCGCGCCGCGGTCCGCTGCTCGTCGTCGCTCCACACCTCGGATTCCTCGATCCCACGGTCATCGCCACCTGCCTGCCTCGACCCATCGACGTACTGGTGGATCCCGGTGGGCTCTCGGCGCTGGGGGCGCGCATCCCGGGGCGCATCGTGATCGAGGAGTCCGACCCGGGCGCGGCCCTCAGGCATGCGCGCGATCGACTGAGCGAGGGAGCTGCCGTCGGCGCGTGGTCCGGCGATGGGCTCGAACGTGCAGCCGGTTATCTCGCGCTGAACTCCGACGCTGCGATCCTGCCGGTCGCGGTCCTGGGAGGTTCGGGCCGGCATCCCGGCGATCCTCCTTCGCTGCGCGCGCCCATCGATGTCGTTGTCGGTGAACCCTTCGCTCTCGTCGACCTGCCTCAGGCGGTCTCGCAGGACCCTCTGGTGCGTGCCGACGTCCTGCGCGCAGCCGAACTCATCCGTCAGCGCGTCACGGATCACTTCGCCGATGCCGCGGTGCGCACAGGACGCTTCGACGGGGTCGCCCTCGATCCTGATGGCACGGCCCCGGACAATGGTGCGTTGTGACCTCAGACGGAGACTTCCCCGAGACCGACCTCGACATCGTGGGCGAGGACGCTCCCTGGGTCGATGAGTGGGCCGACGATGCCTCCGAGGACGACGCGGGCTCTCCCCAGGATGCCCTCGTGGCGGCCGCGCGCGCGGCAGCGATTGCGGAGTTCGGGGAGATCGATGAGCTGGACCCGGATGCGGAGTCCGACGAGGAGCTCCTGCCCGTAGTGGCTGTGGTGGGCCGGCCCAACGTCGGGAAGTCGACCCTCGTGAACCGCATCCTGGGGCGCCGTGAAGCCGTAGTCGAGGACATCCCGGGCGTCACGCGCGATCGCGTCTCCTACGAGGCCGACTGGAACGGACGCCGGTTCCTCCTCATGGACACGGGGGGATGGCAGCGCGACGCGCGAGGGATGGCGGGGCAGATCGCCGCGCAGGCGGAGCGCGCGATGAACGACGCCGACGTCGTCATGCTCGTCGTGGACGCCACCGTGGGTCCACTGGATGCCGACGAGTCGGTGGTGCGCGTCCTGCGCAAGGCTGGCGTACCCGTCCTGCTCGTCGCCAACAAGGTCGATGATGCGCGCACCGAGTCGGATGCGGCCTCGCTGTGGTCACTCGGACTCGGTGAACCGCACGCCGTCTCCGCCCTGCACGGGCGGGGGAGCGGTGACCTCCTCGACGAGGTCGTCGCCCTGCTCCCCGAGGAGGGCCAGGGACGGGTGCGCGGCGGCGGTCCCCGCCGCGTGGCCCTGCTGGGCAAGCCGAATGTGGGCAAGTCCTCCCTGCTCAACAAACTCGCGGGGGAGTCGCGCGTCGTCGTGGACTCCGTGGCCGGGACCACGGTGGATCCGGTGGACGAGCTCATCGTCCTCGGGGATCGCGAGTGGTGGTTCGTCGACACCGCCGGCATCCGACGCCGGGTGCGTGAGGCCAGCGGTCACGAGTACTACGCGAGCCTGCGCACCCGCGCGGCACTGGAGAAGGCCGAGGTC
>JBEGMG010000364.1:0-10961 GCA_041183165.1 Actinomycetota bacterium
GCTGCTCTCGCCGATGCCCTCTCCGAGTCCTTCGCCTTCACCCATCTCGTGGGAGTCGTCGCCGTCCTCGGCGACAAGGACGTCCTCGGGATCCTGCGAGCACTCGAGCCGGTGATCGATGAGATCGTGGTGACCGAGAACGACTCACCTCGCCGCCTTCCCGTCGATGCCCTCGCCGCACTCGCGGTCGAGGTGTTCGGGGAGGATCGCGTGACCTCGTGCCGCTCGCTCGCTGACGGCCTCGACGCGGGAGTCCGGCTTGCCGAGGAGGCCGATACGTACGCCGCTTCAGGGGTCATCGTCACAGGCTCCGTCGTCACGGCGGGCCAGGCGCGCGCCATGCTCACCCGCGGTAACCGATGAGGGTCTTGGGAGCCTCGGTCCTCGCACTCGAGGCCATCGTCGTGATCCTCGCCATTCCTGTCGTGATCGTCACCGGCACAGTTGCGGTGCCTGCGTGGCTCGGCATCACAGCCGGGGTGATCCTCGCGCTGGCGCTCGTCGTGCTCGCGCGCTACGTCACGCGCCCCTGGGCCATTCCGGTGGGCTGGGTGCTTCAGGGTCTTGTCGTTCTTACCGGAGTGCTGGCACCGCCGATGTTCATCGTCGGGGGCATCTTCGCGCTTCTGTGGGGACTGGCGATCCGCCTCGGCCGTCAGGCGGACGCTGCCGCCGGATAGGCTCGCTCCGCATCCACGCAGTCGAAGGAGCCTCCCTTGTCACAGCGCACCCTTGTCCTCGTCAAGCCTGACGGCGTCGCCCGCGGCCTCGTGGGGGAGGTGCTGTCGCGCATCGAGCGCAAGGGCTTCCGGATCGTCGCCATGGACCTCCGCACGGTCCCGGCTCAGGTGGCTCAGTCCCACTACGCCGAGCACGCAGACAAGCCCTTCTTCGGAGATCTGGTCGACTTCATCACGTCAGGGCCGCTCCTCGCCGCCGTGATCGAGGGTCCTGAGGTCATTGCCTCGTGGCGCACCATGATGGGCGCCACCAACCCGGTCAACGCCGCCCCCGGCACGATTCGCGGGGACCTGGCCACGGAGACCCAGTTCAACGTCACGCACGGCTCCGATTCACCCGAATCCGCCGCGCGCGAGATCGCACTCTTCTTCCCCACTCTGGACTGATGCCCGTGCATCCGCGCACGCGCGTCCGTCTCGGCGTAACCGCACTCGTAGCGGCCGCGGGTGGCTACGCGGCGTCGCGTCCCACGCTGATGTCCTGGCCCTCGCGCGTGCGCCCGGGCTTCGTCGCGGCACTCACGATCGCGAGTGGGGTGACCGCGTACGCCGCCGCGGGAAGCATCGGCCTGCGTCCTGCGGGCATGCCCGGCGCAGAGGATCGGATTCGCCGACTGCTCTCGCTCGGCGTGGCTGGTGCATCCGCTGTGGGCGTGTTCCACGCGGCGAAGGCCGAGGCAGCCAATCGACTCGAGGGAGGGGGCCGGGCGATCGAGCCCGGCTTCGCGACACCCCCCGAGCTCGAGACGGTGTCCGGCGGTCCCGGATCCGTGGTCGACTTCGCACGCGTGGGCCGTGAGGGAGCCCGCTTCCTGGGCTCGAGCGTGCCCCCGGAGGTCGTCGCACGGGTCACGGGGTCTCCCATGACGATGCCGGGAGTCCGCGTCTTCGTCGGACTCGACTCCGCACCGACGCCGGAGGAGCGAGTGGCTCTGGCCCTGGCCGAGTTGCGGCGCACCGGCGCATACGACCGGTCGACGCTCCTCATCGGCTCACCGGCGGGCAGCGGTTACGCCAATCCCACGCCCGTCGACATCCTCGAGATCCTGCTGCACGGCGACACCGCTGCTGTCGCGGTCGGCTACGGACTTCTGCCGTCGTTCCTTTCACTTGATCGCGTTGCATTGGCCGCGCGCACGCAGTCGCTTCTCCTCGAAGGTATTGCGGCGGACCTTGCGAGCCGTGATCGCCGACCTCGCGTGCTGCTCTACGGCGAGAGCCTCGGCGCGCGCGTGCAGCAGGCGGCGATCCCCGGTGGTTCGCGTGACCTGGATCGCCTCGGCGTATCCGCGGCACTGTGGGTGGGGACCCCGGGCGGTCCCGAGTCGGTGGCCTTCCATGCGGCGACCGCGGGGGAGTCCATCACCATCGATCGACCCGAGCAGATCCCCGACGCCCTGCCGAATCCCCGCCCCCGCGTGTGGTTCCTGGAGCATGACGGCGACCCCGTGGTCCGGTTCGAGCCGACGGTGGCCTATCGACGCCCGCCGTGGCTTGCCGCGCAACCCCGCGGACGCAATGTGCCCGAAGGGATGCTGTGGACCCCTGGCATCACCTGGGCGCAGGTGATGGTGGACACGCTCTTCGCCACGCACATCACTCCCGGCAACTTCGACAGTCGCGGTCACGACTACCGCGCCGACCTTGGCGGCGTAGTGCCTGCGGCCTTCGATCTGTCCGTCGATCAGGGGACGGCCGAGCGTCTGGAGCAAGCCCTGCGCGAACTCGAGGTGGAGCGGGCTCGGCGTGTGGGCGAGTCCTAGCCTTCCCGAGGCGTCTCCCCGGGGCATTGGGGCCGTGAACGATTAACCCGTACCATGGTTCTCACCCGTCACGCGGCGGGTACTGCTGGGGAGGGTGAGTGTCCAACACGATGTCGTTCGTCGGCCGAGACATGGCCGTCGATCTCGGCACGGCCAACACCCTCGTCTATGTGCGAGGGCGCGGCATCGTCTTGAACGAGCCCTCGGTCGTCGCGATCAACCAGAACACCGGTGGAATCCTGGCCGTCGGTTCCGAGGCCAAGAAGATGATCGGCCGCACCCCGGGCAATATCGTGGCGATCCGGCCCCTCAAGGATGGCGTGATCGCGGACTTCGATACCACCGAGCGGATGCTGCGCTACTTCATCCAGAAGGTCCACCGTCGGCGCCACCTCGCCAAGCCCCGTCTCGTCATCTGCGTGCCGTCCGGCATCACCGGCGTCGAGCAGCGAGCGGTCAAGGACGCCGGCTACGCCGCGGGCGCGCGCAAGGTCTACATCATCGAGGAGCCGATGGCGGCGGCCATCGGTGCCAACATGCCCGTGCATGAGCCCACCGGCAACATGGTTGTCGACATCGGCGGTGGCACGACAGAGGTCGCGGTCATCTCCCTCGGTGGCATCGTGACATCGATTTCGATTCGCGTGGGTGGCGACGAACTCGACAACGCGATCATCCAGTACGTCAAGAAGGAGTACTCGCTGCTGCTGGGCGAGCGCACCGCGGAGGAGATCAAGGTCGCCATCGGCTCGGCGTTCCCGATGCCTGATGAACCCCATGCAGAGATCCGCGGCCGCGACCTGGTGAGTGGCCTGCCCCGCACGGTGGTCGTCACTGCAGAGGAGATCCGCCGGGCGATCGACGAGCCCGTCAACGCCATCGTCGACGTGGTCAAGACCACCCTGGATCGCACGCCCCCCGAGCTCTCAGGCGACATCATGGATCGCGGCATCGTCCTCACGGGCGGCGGCGCCCTCCTCACGGGCCTCGACGAGCGCCTCCGTCATGAGACGGGGATGCCGATCGTGGTCGCCGACGAGCCGCTCGACTGCGTGGCGCTGGGCTCGGGCAAGTGCGTCGAGGAGTTCGAGGCACTCCAGCAGGTCCTCATCTCAGAGCCGCGCCACTAGGCGACCGCTCGGCGATGAGGGACACCCGGCGATCCAGGATCGTCCTCGCGATCCTCGTGCTCGTCTCGATCACACTCATCGTCTTCGACCTTCGCGGTGGTGACAGCGGGCCGACCCGCCCGCTGCGGTCTGCGGGCGAGACGGTGCTCGGCTCTGCCGAACGCGTGATGGCCAGCTTCGTTCTCCCGGTGCGCGGATTCCTCGAGTCGCTCGGTGGGCTCGGTGAGGCCGACGCACGGATCGCGCAACTCGAGGCCGACAACGCTCGACTTCAGGCAGAGCTATCGACCGTCGCCAACGATCGCGCGCGCGTCGCGGATCTCGAGGCACTCCTTGGCTTGGTCGCGACGAATGACTACGAGACCGTCCCCGCGCAGGTCATCGCGGTGGGTCCGGCCCAGGGGTTCGCCTGGACCGTCACGATCGATGCGGGCAGTCGCGATGGCGTCGAGCGCGACATGTCCGTCATCAGTGGTGCTGGGCTCGTGGGTCGCACCATCGACGTGGGCCCCACCACCTCCACCGTCCTGCTCATCGTGGACGCCACCTCGTCCGTGGGTGGCCGGCTCTCGGGGACCTCACAGATCGGGATCGTGTCGGGCACGGGCCGGCAGGACTCCCTCACGATGCAGCTCCTCGATCCGCTCGCCGTCGTCGACGTCGGTGATGTCGTGGTGTCCTTCGGTTCCGAGGGAGGGCGCCCGTATGCGCCGGGGATCCCCATCGGGGTCGTCGCCGAGATGCGCGGCACCGAGGGTCAGCTCACCCGGTCGGCCATCCTCGAGCCCTATGCCGATATCTCGCGCCTCGACATCGTCGGGGTGGTGCTGCGCGCACCCGAGTCTGCACCGCGCGAGACGCTCGTCCCGTCGTCGGCGGGAGTCGGCTGATGCCCGTACGCCGCGCTGTCGTCGCAGGACTCCTGCTCCTACTCGCCGTCCTCATCGAGGTCACGATCCTGGCGCCGCTTCCCTTCCCCGGGGCCACGCCCACGCTCGTGCTCGTCGTCGTGGTCATCCTGGGATCGCAGTTCGGTGCATCGACGGGCGCCGTGTGCGGATTCGTTGGCGGCCTGCTCCTGGACGTTGCTCCACCCGCCGCGGGCACCATCGGCATCACTGCCCTGCTGCTCACCGTGGTGGGCTACGTCGCGGGCAGGTTCGCGGAATCCGATGATCGACCGTGGTGGTCTTTCGCCGTGCTGAGCACTCTGGCGGCGCCCCTCGTGGTGCTCGCGGGTGCCGCGCTCGGCGGACTCCTCGGTGACCCGCGGGTGCGCTGGGATGAGGTCGTCGGCCTCATGGTGAGTGCCGCTGGATACGCACTCGTCCTCGGACTCGTGCTCATGCTTCCCCTGCGCCGCCTGTGCCGGTGGGCGGTGCCGGAGGCCTACTCCCGCTGACGAGATCACGCCGACGTCACCGATAACCGGACGTGTGCGGCCGCGTCGAGGGGGACTCTCCGCGTGGCCCGGCGTACCGTGGTGGGGCCCCGGGCCGGCGGGGTGGTCTGCCACCGGGCGTCCGCACCACTCGAGGAGGACGACATGAGCGACAGGTCGCACCTGCGCCTCGTCGTCCTCGGTGTCCTCATCGTGTCCCTCATCGCGACCCTCACGGCCCGGCTCTTCTACCTGCAGTTGGTCGTGGGGGAGGAGTACGCCGCCCAGGCCGCGAGCAACACCACGCGCGAGGTGATCACTCCGGCCGTGCGCGGGCTCATCCTCGATCAGCGCGGCCGTCCCCTGGTCGCCAACCGCACCTCGCTGGTCGTCTCCATCGATCGCACCGCGCTCGCACGTGAAGAGGACGACGGAGCCGCCGTGCTCCAACGTCTATCCGAGTCGCTGGGGGTCTCGCGCGAGTCGATCGAGCAGAAGCTCATGCCATGCGGCTCGGAGGGCGCCCCGCCGCTGCCCGTCTGCTGGGATGGCTCGCCCTATCAGCCCGTCCCCGTCGCGAAGGATGTCGCGACGGAGACGGCGCTCACCATCATGGAGCGTCGCGCCGACTTCCCCGGCATCACCGCGCAACTCGAAGCGGTGCGCGAGTATCCGAGTCCCTTCGAAGCCAATCTCGCTCACGTGCTCGGCTACGTCGGGCCGGTCACGCAGGAGCAGCTCGATGCCCAGGGCGACAGTGTTGATCCCGCGCGATTGCGATCGCGTGACCTCGTGGGCCGCAATGGCCTCGAGGCGCAGTACGACGGTGAACTACGCGGTATTCCCGGGATCACGACCCTCGCTGTGGACCAGGTGGGCCGCGTCACCGGCACGGTCTCGGAATCCGATCCGGTAGCGGGCAACTACGTCGTCACCAATGTCGACGCCAATCTCCAGCAGGTCGTGGAGCAGGCACTTGCTGACTCGGTTGCGCGCGCCCGCGAGGAAGGCGACGTGGCGGACACAGGGGCCGCGGTCGTCATCGATGTCCGCACCGGTGCCGTGCTGGCGATGGCGAGCTATCCGACGTACGACCCGCAGTTGTGGGTCGGCGGCATCTCCTCGCGCGACTACGATCGCCTCCTCGCCGAACGTGCGCTGTCCTCGACGGTGACGCAGGGCACCTACGCTCCGGGGTCGACGTACAAGGCCGTGACGACCGTGGCCGCGGCACGTGAGGGCTACGACCTCGGTGGCACCTACCCGTGCCCGGCCGACTACACGGTCGGCTCCCAGCGCTTCCGCAACTTCGAGTCGTCCGGGTATGGGCCCATCACCCTGCAGCGCGCACTCGAGGTCTCCTGCAACACCGTCTTCTACCGGATCGCGGACGAGATCTGGCTCAAGGGCGGTGGCCTCTACGCGCCGCAGGGTGCCCCCGATCCCATCGCGGAGACGGCGGCGGCCTTCCGCCTGGGCGAGCGGACCGGTATCGACCTGCCCAATGAGGCGGTCGGCCTCGTCTCCGGGCGCGACGAGAAGCTCGCAGTCTGGGAGCAGCGCCGAGAGCAGTGGTGCTCGGACGCCAAGGAGGGCTACTCCCAATTGCGCGAGGACGACCCCAAGCTCGCCGAGTACTACACGGCGCTCGCGAAGGAGAATTGCCTCGACGGCTTCCGGTGGCGCAACGGTGACGCGATCAACGCCTCGATCGGCCAGGGCGACACGGCCATCACGCCACTACAGCTGGCCATGGCGTACGCCGCGATCGCCAACGGCGGCACCGTCTATCAGCCGCAGGTGGCCAAGGCGATCCTGAGCAGCCGTGGCGAGGTCGTGAAGCAGTTCGACCCGGTGGTCCGCGCCCAGGTGCCGGCACCGGAGGGCACCTTCGAATTCCTGCGCACCGCACTCGCAGGCGTGACATCCGAGGGCACAGGGCGCATCCCCTTCGACGGCTTCCCGCTGGACGAGATCCCCGTTGCATCGAAGACCGGATCCGCGCAGGTCTTCAGCGACAACTCCACCACCGCGTGGTACGCGAGCTTCGCGCCGGCCGACGATCCTCAGTACGCCGTCGTGATGATGGTGACGCGTGGCGGCACCGGCTCGCTCACTGTCGGACCCGGGGTGCGCACGATCTACGAAGCGCTCTTCGGTGTCGTCGACGGTGTCGTCGACCCCGCCAAGAGCGTCCTCATCGGTGGTGCGCCCTCGCGGACACTTCCGGTGGTGCGCCCCGACGGCACTCCTGTCACCCCGGAGGCGACGCCGTGAGCGTGTCGGAGGCGACGCCGAATCGCCGCTTCATCGGCGCGCGCCAGGAGGGGCGCCAGTCCTACTGGCGCCGGTTGGACTGGTGGTTGCTGTCCGCGGCGCTCATCCTCAGCGTCGGCAGTTCCCTCTTCGTCTGGTCAGCCAGCCGTTCGGACCTGGCGGGGGATGACCCCCAGTACTTCCTCAATCGACACCTCGTCAATATCGCCATCGGATTGATCCTGGCCTTCGTCGTCTCGCGCCTGGACTACCGACTGCTGCGCGCCTATGCGCCCGTGCTCTACGGCCTGGCCATCATCGGCATCCTGCTCGTCTACACCCCGCTCGGAACGACCATCGCCGGGGCACGCGCGTGGGTGCAGGTCCCGGGCGGGTTCACCCTGCAGCCCTCGGAGTTCGCCAAGGTGGCGATCGTCCTCATCCTTGCTGTGGTGCTCGCCGAGAAGCGCGATGCGGAAGCCGAGCCTCGTGATCGCGATGTCGCCCTGGCCCTGGGCCTCGCCGCGATTCCCATCGGACTCGTCCTGCTCCAGAACGACACCGGCACGGTGCTCATCATGTGCACCATCGTCGTCACCATGGTCGCCGTGTCGGGTGCGCGCACGAGATGGGTTGCCGGGCTGCTCGTCGGTGGAGTGACCGCAGCCGTCGTGGCGTGGCAGCTCGGCTTCGTGCGCGACTATCAGATCGCCCGCCTCACGTCGTTCATCAATCCCGACGATGCCGCGAGTACCGCCGCCTATAACGCCACGCAGGCGCGCATCGCTATCGGCGGTGGGGGACTGTGGGGTCGCGGTCTCTTCCAGGGGCCGCAGACGCAGGGCAACTTCGTTCCCGTCAACGAGAGCGACTTCATCTTCACCGTCATCGGCGAGGAGGCGGGATTCATCGGAGCCGCGATCACGCTCCTGCTCCTCAGCATCGTGCTGTGGCGCGGCATGCGCATCGCCCTCGGCGCCGGTGAGCTCTACGGCCGGCTGGTCGCCGCGGGCGTCGTCGCGTGGCTGGCCTTCCAGACCTTCGAGAACATCGGGATGAACGTTGGGATCATGCCCATCACGGGAGTCCCCCTGCCCTTCGTCTCCTATGGGGGCACCTCGATGTTCGCGTCATGGATCGCGTTGGGACTGCTCGAAAACGTGCGTCTGCACCAGCAGCAGCAGCCCTGACACCCTCGCGGGTACCCTCTTCCCATGCCGACGACATCCGCCGACTCGGTCTTCCCGGCCCTCGAGGCGCTCCTCCCGCTCGTCCAGAAGCCGATTCAGTACGTCGGCGGGGAGGTCAACGCCGTCGCTGCCGACTGGGACGACGCCGATGTGCGCTGGGCCCTGATGTATCCCGACGCCTACGAGGTGGGGGCCCCCAACCAGGGTGTGCAGATCCTCTACGAAGTGCTCAACGAGCAGCCCGGCGTGCTGTGCGAGCGCACCTACGCCGTGTGGCCCGACCTCGAGGCGCTCATGCGCGAGCACGGAGTGCCGCAGTTCACCGTGGACTCGCATCGACCCGTCGGAGCATTCGACCTCCTCGGGCTCTCCTTCTCCACCGAGCTCGGCTACACCAATATGCTCACGGCCCTCGACCTCGCCGGCATCCCGCTCATCACCACCGAGCGCGATGAGTCCCACCCCGTGGTGGTCGCGGGCGGTCACGCCGCCTTCAACCCCGAGCCCATTGCGGACTTCATCGACGCCGCCGTACTCGGCGATGGCGAAGAGGCTGTGCTGCGACTCACTGAGATCGTGCGCGAGTGGAAGCAGGCGGGCCGTCCTGACGGCCGCACCGGCCTCCTCGAAGCGATCGCGCGGTCGGGCGTGGCCTACGTCCCCTCGATGTACGACGTCGAGTACCTCCCTGACGGCCGTATCCGTCGCGTGGTGCCCCGTCAGTCGGCTGCTCCCTGGCGCGTGGCGAAGCACACGCTCATGGACCTCGACGAGTGGCCCTATCCCAAGGCCCCGCTCGTGCCTCTGGCCGAGACGGTGCACGAGCGCATGAGCGTCGAGATCTTCCGTGGCTGCACACGCGGATGCCGCTTCTGCCAGGCGGGCATGATCACGCGCCCCGTGCGCGAGCGCAGCAAGGCCGGAATCGCCGCGATGGTCGCCAACGGCCTCGCCAAGACCGGATACGAGGAAGTCGGTCTGCTCTCGCTGTCGAGCGCCGACCACTCCGAGATCGCGGAGACGACCACCTACCTTGCCGACTGCTACGAGGGATCGCAGACGTCCCTGTCGCTGCCGAGCACGCGCGTCGACGCCTTCAACATCGATCTCGCCAATGAGTTGTCGCGCAACGGCCGTCGCAGTGGCCTCACCTTCGCCCCGGAGGGTGGCAGTGAGCGCATGCGCAAGGTGATCAACAAGCAGGTGACCGAGGAGGACCTCATCCGCACGGTTGCCACCGCCTACGGCGCGGGATGGCGGCAGGTGAAGCTCTACTTCATGTGCGGGCTGCCCACCGAGACCGACGAGGACGTCCTGCAGATCGCGCGCCTGGCAGCCGAGGTCATCCGAGTCGGCCGCGAGGTCAGCGGACGGCGTGACATCCGCTGCACGGTCTCCATCGGCGGGTTCGTGCCCAAGCCTCACACTCCCTTCCAGTGGGCGGCGCAGCTCGATCATGAGACGACCGATGCGCGCCTCGCCAAGCTGCGCGATGCCATCCGCACCAACCGCGAGTACGGCAAGTCCATCGGATTCCGCTATCACGACGGCAAGCCCGGGACCATCGAAGGCCTTCTCTCGCGCGGTGACCGACGCGTGGGGCGGGTCATCCTCCAGGCCTGGCGTGAGGGCGCGCGCTTCGACGGATGGAGCGAGCACTTCGACTTCGACCGGTGGGCCGCAGCCGCCGATGTCGCGCTGGCTGACGAGCCGGTCGACCTCCACTGGTACACCACGCGCGAGCGCGAGCATGCCGAAGTCCTGCCGTGGGACCACCTGGATTCGGGTCTCGATCGCGAGTGGCTGTGGCAGGACTGGCAGGACGCGCTCGACGAGGAGGGTGTCGAGGACTGCCGCTGGACTCCCTGCTTCGACTGCGGTGTCTGCGACCAGATGGGCACCAGCATCCAGATCGGTCCGACCGATCTGGGGCTGCCAAGCCCGCGCGTCGGCCAGCCCGCGTGAGTCGCAAGCCGCCGCGCGACCATGTCGCGCCCGTCCAGCGTGTGCGACTGCGCTACGCCAAGCGCGGGCGGCTTCGCTTCGCGAGCCATCGCGACTTCCAGCGCGCCTTCGAGCGGGCCCTGCGCCGGGCCGGCGTACCCATGGCCTATAGCGCGGGCTTCAGTCCCCACCCCAAGATCTCATATGCCAACGCCGTCCCGGTCGGGGCGGCGAGCGAGGCGGAGTACCTCGAGATCGGCCTCGCGGAGGTCTGCGATCCTGAGGACCTGCGCCGCCGGATCGATGAGGCGCTGCCCCCGGGCCTCGACATCCTCGACGTGGTCATCGCCCGGACCTCCGATTTCGCCGAGCGCCTGCAGGCGAGCTGCTGGCGGATCGAGCTGCCCGGGCTCAGCCCCGAGCAGGCCCAGGACCCGCTCGATCGCCTCCTGGCGGCAGACGAGGTGTTCGTCGAACGCCTCACGAAGAACGGCATGCGCACGTTCGACGTCCGTGCCGCGCTGCTCATGGCGCAAGTGGCGCCTGCCGGCGACGAG
>JBEGMG010000365.1:0-12422 GCA_041183165.1 Actinomycetota bacterium
TCGCGGGCACGGTCGGGCACGGCGGAGTCGAGAGTGCGCAGCACCAGCGAGGAGCGGACCTCGCGTGCGACGGAGAGGGTGGGCACGAGACCTACGGCGGTCGCGATGATCCAGAGGACGACGGCGAGAGCGGCCACATTGAGCGCAGCGCCTGCGGCACTGTCGACGACCTGCACGCCCCGCCACGTCATGGCCGAGCGCAGGCGCCTGCCGAGGAAGGAGGTGAGGGTCTGCCCGACGAGGGCGGCGGCCAGGATCGCCGTGGCCAGCAGCAGGGGTCCGACCGCTCCGGGGAGTTGCACGCCCTCGAAGACGCGCGGCAGGAGCAGGGCCGCGGTGAGCGCGCCGAAGAGGAACCCGGCAAAGGACAGGAGCCCGGCGACGAACCCCTGGCGCCAACCGGTCCAGGCGAAGACGACGATCGCGGCAAGCACGATGGCGTCGACGACGTTCACACGAGTTCCTCATCGGTGGGTAGATCGATGACGCGCTCGGGATCCCACGGTCGTGCCCAGCCGGAGAGATCGAGGAGGCCGCTGATGAGGCCCGCGGTGAAGCCCCACACGACCAGACCTGCCACGTCGAATCCCAAACCGACGTATCCGGAGGGGTGGCGCACACGCATACGTCGCGCGGGATCCGCGAGCTGCTCGATCGGCACCCGGTGGACGCTCGCGACCTCGGTGGGATCGGCAACCCGCACCGGGGACGGCTCCTGCCACCAGGCAAGGACGGGGGTGACGATGAAGTCGCTCACCGGGACCCACAGGTCGGGCAGGAGCGCAAAGGGCACCACTCCCCGGGGGTCGAGCGCTGTCTCCTCCTGGGCTTCGCGCAGGGCCGCCTCCACAGGCCCGGAGTCACCGGACTCAAGCGCGCCCCCGGGGAACGCCGGCTGACCCGCGTGCGAACGCATGTCGTGTGCGCGCTCGATGAGAAGGATGTCGGGACCGTCATCACCTTCGCCCAGAAGCATGAGCACGGCCGATGCGCGGCCACCGGTCGGCGGGGGAAGGAAGCGGGTGAGGTCGGATCCCTTGACCCCGGCAGCCGCATCGGCCACCGGACGCAGCCAATCGGGGAGTTCGACGCCCGGGAGCGCCACGCCGATGCTGGGATCGCGCTCGGTCATGCGAGGGCCTCACGGCCGGCGGTAGCTCCGGCGTAGGACGGGCACAGTGACGCAAGCGGGCACTCATCGCAGGCCGGCTTGCGGGCATGGCATACGCGCCGTCCGTGCAGGATCATCCGGTGCGACAGGTCGGTCCAGTCCGACGGCGCGAAGAGCTGCATGAGGTCGGCCTCGACCTTCTCGGGCACGGTCTCCTCGGACCAGCCGAAGCGACGTGCCAGCCTGCCGACATGCGTGTCCACGGTGATGCCCGGTATACCGAAGGCATTGCCCAGCACGACGTTCGCCGTCTTGCGGCCGACTCCGGGCAGGGCCACGAGCTCCTCGAGCGTGGTGGGCACCTCTCCACCGTGGCGCTCGCACAACGCCTGGGCCAGCCCCTGGATGCTCGCTGCCTTCGATCGGTAGAGCCCGACCGTCTGGATCAGGGACTCCAACTCCTCTCGGTCGGCCGCCGCGTAGGCGGCCGCATCGGGATAGCGGGCGAAGAGCGCCGGGGTCACGGCATTGACGCGCTCGTCCGTGCTCTGTGCCGACAGCACGGTCGCGACCAGGAGCTCGAGGGGGCTGGAGTAGGCGAGCTCTGTGTCGGCCTCGGGGTAGGCCTCCGCGAGGATCCGGCCCATGCGGTGGGCCAAGCGGTCGGCGTCGGGCACCCGGCCAGGGTACGTCGCGGAGCACCCTGGGCCTGTAGGGCTGCACCGAGGGGGCTTCTTTGCTCCGAAAGTGCCACCCGGTGACGCATTCCGGGCGGAGAACCCCCGATGAACGTTGCGGCACATCTGCTCCCTGGCGGGGCGGCACATCCCGGCATGCGCCAGACTGTGAGGAGGAGGTCCCGTGGACGACGCACTCATGCAGGCACCGCTCTTCTCAGCGCTCGACGCCGAGGCGGCCGCTGCCCTGCGCGCCTCTATGACCGAGAAGCGCGTGCCCCGCAGCGGCGTGATCTTCTCCGAGGGGGAGCCCGGCGACCGGATGTACGTGATCCTCGACGGCAAGGTGAAGCTGGGTCACACCTCGCCGGATGGTCGCGAGTCACTCCTCGCCGTCCTCGGCCCGGGCGAGGTCTTCGGCGAGTTGTCGCTGTTCGATCCGGGCCCGCGCACGGCGACGGCAACAGCCGTAACCGACACGGTGGTCGTCGGACTCGGGCACGTCGACCTGCGTCCCTGGCTCACCGGCCGTCCCGAGGTGGCCGAGGCGCTCCTGCAGGCACTCGCGCAGCGGTTGCGCCGCACCAACGAGGCCCTCGCCGACCTGGTGTTCTCCGATGTGCCCGGTCGAGTGGCGAAGCAGTTGCTGGAGTTGGCGGACAAGTTCGGCCAGCCGGGGGTTGACGGCGTGCTGGTGCACCACGACCTCACGCAGGAGGAACTCGCCCAGCTCGTGGGTGCCTCGCGCGAGACCGTCAACAAGGCGCTGGCGGACTTCACTCAGCGCGGGTGGATCGAGGTGGATCAGCGCCAGGTCCTGCTCATGGATATGGAGCGGCTCGCGAGGCGAGCGCGCTAATCAGGACTGAGCGGCTCGCGAGGCGAGCGCGCTAGTCAGAGCTGAGCGGCTCGCGAGGCGAGCGCGCTAGTGGCAGTTGACGCGGCTTATCGAGACTTACTGGCACCGATAAGTCTCGATAACCGCGGCGAACTCTGGCGCTGTCGCAGATCGGCCCGTGCCGAAGACTGACTCAGCCGAGTCCTTCGAGGTACTCGAGTTGGGCGCGCGTGCTCAGCAGGGCCGCCCACCGCACCGATTCGGGGACGTCGACGTATACGGAATCGACAACCTCTTCCGGCGTGCTCGCCCCCTGAGCGATCGCCGCGCGAACCTGATCGAGGCGCGCGCGACGATGGTCGAGATAGGCGTCGAGCACGGCGACGGGATCGCGCAGGACGGGTCCGTGCCCGGGCAGGATCGCGCTGGCCTCGGTGACGTCCGCGCGCGCACGCAGGGCGCTGAGCGAGTCGAGGTAGTCGCCGAGGTGGCCGTCGGGCCATGCGACGACGGTCGTGCCGCGCCCGAGGACCGTGTCACCCGTGAGGAGCGCCCCCTCGTGCGGAAGGTGGAAGCTCAAGGAATCCGCGGTGTGCCCCGGAGTGCCGATCACATGGATCTCGTCATCCCCCGCGACGATCACATCGCCGGCGATGAGGCCCTCACCGCCCAGGACATGCTCGGGATCGAGTGCCCGGACCTCAGCGCCGGTCATCTCATGCAGGTGACGGGCACCTTCAGCATGATCGGGGTGGCCGTGGGTGAGCAGGATCTGCGCCACTCGCCCTCCGGCCGCATCGACGATCACCTGCAGGTGCGCGTCGTCATCCGGGCCGGGGTCGACCACGATGAGCGCCCCGCCCGGCTGGCCGATGACCCAGGTGTTGGTGCCGTCGAGGGTCATGGGACTCGCGTTGGGCGCCAGGATGCACATCACCGTCGCGCTGAATGCGCCACCTGCCCAAGGAGCATCGGATCCGATGACGGGGAGGCCGCTCATGCGCCCGCGACCTCCGATCCCGCCGGTTCCGCGGGCAGGTGCACGACGACGGACCCATCGCGCACATCAATGACGTCCCAGGCGATTACGCCGTCCGCCTCCATCCTGGGGCGAGGCATGAGCGGACGCACCTCGCGATCGCCGGCGCTCGCGAGGACACTGGCTACGTCGGGCAGTGCGGCAAGGTCGGCAAGAGTGGCCACGGTCGGCGGCAGCATGGGCAGCCGGCCGCGCGCATAGTCACCGAGTGCCGCCGCCGGGGATGTCCAGACCACCTGATCCGCCTCACCGCTCACATCGCGGGCCTGTTGACCAGGCGGCACGGCGGCCACGAAGAAACGCACGTCGTACCTCTTGGACTCCACCTCAGGTGTCACCCAATGGGTCCACAGCGGGAGCAGACCGGGATCGATGCGCAGTCGGCGACGGTCCAGGATGTCCGCGAGGGCGGGGCTGGACTCGGCCACCGCAGCACGGTCGTCCTCCCATGCATCGTCTTCAGCGGGCACTCGCCCCGATTCGTCCACGGCAAGGAGCACGCCGGTCTCCTCGAAGACCTCGCGCACGGCTCCGACGATGAGACCGCGGGCCTGACGCTGCGTCGCCGTCAGGCGCTGGGGATCGAGCGGATCGCCCACCCAGGCGACGTCCATATCGCCATCCGCATCGTCGATGCGGCCGCCGGGGAAGACGTGCATACCCGCAGCAAAGGCCATGCTGGGCGCACGTCGCATGAGGTAGGTCTCGAGCCCTCCTGCGTCACGCAGGAGAACGACGGTGGACGCATCCCTGACGGGCGGCGGCTGCCACTCTCCAGCAAGCAGCGCGCGGGCGCGCTCACTCACCTCGCGAGGCATGCGCGGGACGCTCAGTCGGCGACCTCCAGCACCATTTCCACCTCGACGGGCGCATTGATGGGAAGCCCGGCGACGCCCACCGCGGATCGCGCATGCCGACCGGCATCGCCGAAGATCTCGAGCAGCACCTCGCTGGCGCCATTGATGACCGCCGGCTGACCGGTGAAGCCCGGTGCACTGGCCACGAAGCCCACGACCTTGACGACACGGGTGACCTTGTCCAGTGAACCGATCACCGACTGCGCGGCGGCGAGCGCGTTGATGGCGCACTGGCGAGCGCAGTCCTTGCCGACATCGGGATCGACATCAGATCCCACGAGGCCTTCAGCGATCATCGCGCCGTCGCGCATCGGCAACTGGCCCGATGTGTAGACGTAGCGCCCGGTGACGACGGCAGGCACATAGGCGGCGACCGGTGGCACCACCTCCGGAATGACAATGCCCAACTCTGCGAGGCGAGCGGTGTGAGACATCACTGCTCCTTAGGGCGCTTGAGGTAGGCGACCATGTTCTCGGCATTGGGACCGGGGACGACCTGCACGAGCTCCCAGCCGTCCTCCCCCCACGTGTCGAGGATCTGCTTGGTCGCGTGGATGAGCAGGGGCACGGTCGCGTATTCCCACCGGGTCATGGGCCGACCCTAGTACGGCGTACACCGAGGACAACCGGGGCGGAGGCACCTGCGCGGACTAGGCTCAGGCGGTGCCCTCGACCGATTGGCCCGACGTGCTCCTGCACGTGGTCTCGGGCAAGGGCGGCACGGGCAAGACCACGGTGGCCGCGGCGTTGGCCCTGGCGCTCGCGCGCGACGGTCGGCACGTGATGCTCATGGAGGTCGAAGGTCGGCAGGGCCTCGCCCAGCTCTTCGACACGCCACCGATGCCCTACGAGGAGCGCAAGCTCGCCTCCGCGCCCGGAGGCGGTGAGGTGTGGGGTCTGGCCGTCGACCCCGAGGAGGCACTGCTCGAATACCTCGAGCTCTTCTACAACCTCCGTCGCGCAGGCGGCGTCCTGCGCCGTATGGGTGCCATGGAGTTCGTCACCACCATCGCGCCGGGCCTACGTGACGTGCTTCTCACCGGCAAGGCGGTGGAGTTGGTACGCCGTCGGGACAAGAAGCACGCCCGCGCGTACGACGCGATCGTCCTCGACGCACCGCCGACCGGACGCATCACGCGCTTCCTCAACGTCAACACCGAGATCGCCGGCGTGGCCAAGGTCGGTCCCATTCGCAATCAGGCAGACGGTGTCATGGCCGTCCTGCGATCGGACAAGACCGCGGTGCACCTCACGACACTGCTCGAGGAAATGCCCGTGCAGGAGACGGCCGATGGCGTCGCCGAACTCGAGGACGCCGCCCTTCCCGTGGGAGGCATCGTCGTCAACATGACGCGCCCCCCGCTCCTGCCGTCCATGGCCGAGCTGACGTCGATCGACGCGGCAAGCCTTGAGGCGTCCCTGGCTTCGGCCGGTCTCGAGGTGTCACCCCGCGTGGTCGAGGCCCTGCGGGCAGAGGGCGCGGATCACGCCGCTCGCGTGGCACTGGAAGAGACCGAGCGCGCGCGCATCGGCGCACTGGGGCGACCGGTCTACGAATTGCCCTTCCTCGCCGGCGGCATCGATCTCGCCGCGCTCTACGAACTCGCAGACATGCTGCACGAGCAGGGGATGGCGTGACGCCCCGCGTTCCCGTGCTCGACGTGGACGCGCTTCTGCGCGACCCCGCCACGCGGATCATCGTGTGCTGCGGCTCTGGCGGAGTCGGCAGACCACGACCGCCGCGGCGCTTGGACTGCGCGCCGCCGAAATGGGCCGTCGCGTGTGCGTGCTCACCATCGACCCGGCGCGCCGCCTCGCTCAGGCCATGGGCTTGAACGAACTCGACAACACTCCTCGCCCCGTCGTCGGCGTCGACGGTGAAGGATCGCTCAGCGCGATGATGCTGGATATGAAGCGGACCTTCGACGAGGTGGTCGAGTCGCACTCCGATGCCGACCGGGCTCAGGCGATCCTCGACAATCCCTTCTACCAGGCGCTGTCGTCGTCCTTTGCGGGCACGCAGGAGTACATGGCCATGGAGAAGCTCGGGCAGTTGCGCACGGAGGCTGATCGCGAGGGCACCTGGGATCTCATCGTGGTCGACACGCCTCCGTCGCGTTCGGCCCTGGACTTCCTGGACGCCCCGGACCGACTCGGCACCTTCCTCGACGGACGCTTCATCAAGATCCTCACGGCTCCTGCGCGCGGTGCGGGCCGAGGTATCGGCAAGATCCTGGGGGCGGGACTCGGACTCTTCTCCGGAGTCCTCACCAAGATCCTCGGCGCCCAGTTGCTCACCGATCTCGCCGCCTTCGTCGGGGCGGTCGACACGATGTTCGGTGGCTTCCGCGAACGAGCAGAGGCGACGTACGCCCTACTCAAGGATCCCGGCACGTCCTTCATCGTGGTTGCTGCTCCCGAGCGCGACGCCCTCCGAGAGGCCTCCTACTTCGTGGATCGCCTTGAGCAGGACGGCATGCCACTTGCGGGGCTGGTCCTCAATCGGGTTCAGGAGATTCGCGCCCCTGAACTCAGCGTCGAGGAGGCGACGGCCGGAGTGCAGCGGCTGCAGGCTGAGGATCCCCGCGTCGCGGCACTGCTGCGCTTGCACGCGGATCGAATGCGCAATGGCGAACGCCAAGCGCGGCTGGCGCGTCGCTTCACCGCTGCACACCCCGGAGTTCCCGTCACGGAGGTATATGCGCTCGCCGAGGACGTGCACGATCTCGAGGGGCTGCGCGAAGTAGGCGCCCTGCTCGCCTCGAGCAGTTCGACTCCCTAGTCGCGCCGGTGCTACGAAGCGCGGAAGATGTCGAGGCCGACGGCGCGCTCGTATTCATCACGCGCGGTTTGCAGCAGCTGACGCCACGACGTGACCTGCGGGCGGCGGCGCAGCAGGGCGCGGCGCTCACGCTCGGTCATGCCGCCCCACACGCCGAACTCCACGCGATTGTCGAGCGCGTCAGCGAGGCATTCGGTGCGGACCTGGCAGCCCTGGCAGATGACCTTGGCGCGGTTCTGGGCGGCACCTTGCACGAAGAGGGCATCCGGGTCGGATGTGCGGCAGGCCGCTCGCGCGGTCCACTCGGTCGACCAGGTCATCCCTCACCTTCCCGCCGCCCCGTTTGGCACGGCTTCCCCTCGGGTCCCAGTGGCTTCACCGGTGGGGCGGGACGCTACGCCGGTCAACGGTGGTCAGACAGGTCCTTATGACCCTAACTCATTAGGCCCTTTAGTACTAGATCTTGGCCACATCCTGACCCGCGTGGGACAAGACTCCCGCGTGCCGCTCGCCTACCCTGGGAACGCACGTCTTCCCAAGGAGTCCCGTGAGCGAGCCCTACTCGCCGCCCGAGCCCGCCAGGGCACCCGGAGCGGCAGCGCGCCCCCTGGCCGCGCTCGGCCGCCTCGGCGCCTTCTTCCTCGTCGCCCTCGTCGCGGGGGCCGTCGCTGCGGCGATGGTGCTTCCTGTGGCCGCCGCGACCGGGCTCCTCACCCGAGGCGCCATCGACAGCTTCGAATCACTGCCCTCGCAGCTCGACGCGCCCGATCTGCCTGAGCGCTCGGTGATTCTCGCCGCCGATGGCTCGGTGCTGGCGACGATCTACTACCAGAACCGCGTCGAAGTGCCGTTGGCTTCCGTCGCGCCGATCATGCGCCAGGCCATCGTCGCCATCGAGGACTCTCGCTTCCTCGACCATCCGGGCATCGACCTGCGCGGCACCATGCGCGCGATCGTCGCCAACAGCACGCAGTCGGGCGGCACGCAGGGCGGCTCCACCATCACGCAGCAGTACGTCAAGAACCTCCTCATCGCGAGTGCATCCAACGAGGAAGAGCTCGAGGCTGCGCGCGCACGCACACCGTCGCGCAAGCTCCGTGAGATCCGGTATGCGCTCGCACTCGAAAGGCGCTACTCCAAGGAAGAGATCCTCGAGCGCTACCTCAACATCGTCTACTTCGGGGCAGGCGCTTACGGAGTCGAAGCTGCCGCACGCCGCTACTTCTCCAAGCCGGCGGCCGAGCTCAACCTGGTCGAGAGCGCGACGCTCGCCGGGATCGTTCAGCAGCCCACCGCCTTCGATCCCACCCGCAACCCAGAACTCGCCGAGAAGCGCCGAGACCTTGTCCTCGGCGAGATGGCGCAGGCCGGCTTCATTACGCCCATCGAGGCCAGCGCAGCCGCCAGGGTGGGGATCGAGGAGATCATCGACCCCTCGATCCAGCCCAATGGATGCACCTCGTCCTACGCTCCCTACTTCTGCGATTTCGTCATCCGCATGATCAAGGCGGACGTCGCCTTCGGCGAGACCCTCGTCGAGCGCGAAGCGCTCCTGCGCCGCGGTGGACTCACCATCCGCACGACCCTCGACCCTGATGTCCAGGCCGCCGCCATGAAGTCCGCGACGTCGTACATCCCCATCAAGGACCCCAGCCAGCGTGCGGCGGCCATCACGCTTGTCGAGCCCGGCACGGGCAACGTCATCGCGATGGCGCAGAACCGCGAGTGGGGCCTCAAGGGTCGCGGCAAGACGACGTACAACTACAACGTCGACCAGGGCTTCGGTGGCACCATCGGTATGCAGGCGGGCTCGACCTTCAAGGTCTTCACTCTCGCTGCAGCGCTCGAGAATGGCTTCTCTCCGATGGAGGGAGTCGATGCTCCCAACCCCAAGACCTTCGAGAACTTCGTCAACTGCACCGACGGCACTCCCTTCGATCCCGTGACCGTGCGCAACTCCGGGTCTGAGGGATTCCTCAACATGTTCCAGGCCACCGCCTTCTCCACCAACACCTACTTCGTCACCCTCGCCGAGCGCTTCGGTCTCTGCCGTCAGGCGGAGATCGCCGAGGAGATGGGCGTGCGGTTGGCGACGGGCGATCCGCTGCTGCGGGTGCCCACGTTCTCCCTGGGCACGATGGAGGTCTCTCCCCTCTCGATGGCGGGTGCCTACGCCGCCTTCGCCAATCACGGCACCTACTGCCAGCCGCGCGTCGTGCTGGAGATCACCGACCGCTACGGCAACAACCTCGACGTGCCCGACCCTCGCTGTCGAGAGGTCATCTCACGCAATGTCGCCGATGCAGTGACGGGCGTTCTCACCAACGTCATCGACGGACCCTTCGAGGGGCGCACCGGTGGCCTCATGTCGCTTCCTGATCGTCCCGCCGCGGGCAAGACCGGTAGCACCAATGAGAACGCCGCGATCTGGTTTGCAGGCTTCACTCCTCAGGTGGCCGCAGCCGTCTGGGTCGGTGACCCTCGCGGTGGCTTCGCCTACCCCATGACCGACGTGACCATCAACGGCACGTACTACTCGTACGTCACCGGTGGCCAGATCCCCGGCCCGATCTGGCGCGAGACGATGATGGCCGCGCACGCCAATCTCGCACCCCAGGCCTTCGAGCTCTTCAACGACTGGGGTGTCGGCCCCGTGCGCGGCGTCGGCCCCTCACCGGTCTTCATCCCCTTTGCGCTTCCCCAGCCCGAGGAGTCGAAGGAGCCCAAGCCCGAGGAGTCGAAGGAGCCCAAGCCCACTCCGACTCCGGGTCCGGGACCGGGTCCGGGTCCGAGTCCAACGCCGAGCCCGGAGCCCAGCCCCGAGCCGACACCGGAGCCGACACCCACACCCGAACCGAGTCCTGAGCCGACCGCACCGGGCTAGCGCCGGCCGTCAGGGGCGGCTCAGGCGAGCGCGGCCTTGACCATGGCGGCGACCTGCCCGCCGTCGGCGCGGCCACGAACCTGCGGCGTCACCACCTTCATCACGACACCCATGGCCGCGGGACCGGTCTTGCCGTCGGCAGCAGCAGCAGCGACGGCGTCAGCGACGATGGCGTTGATCTCGTCTTCGGTGAGCTGCTCGGGCAGGTAGCGCTGAAGGACGCCGAGTTCGGCACGCTCACGGTCCGCTCGATCGGCCGCTCCCGCTCCGTCGAATGACTCCGCAGCCTCCCGGCGCTTCTTGGCCTCACTGGTCAGCACGACGACGACCTCGTCGTCGCTGAGTTCGCGCGCCTCCTTGCCCGACACCTCCGCGTTGGTGATGGCGGACAGAGCCATGCGCAACGTGGCCATGGTGAGTTCGTCCTGGGCGCGAATGGCCGCCGTGAGGTCGGACTGCAGTTGATCCTTGAGAGCGCTCATGGGGTCATCCTCGCCCACCGGGTGTCTCGGCGCGCACCGGTGACACACTTCCCTCGTGCGGAAGCGGACGGCGATCCTCGGCGGCAGCGCCCTCCTGGGCGTCGCCGGGCTCGCCTACGCGCGCTGGGAGGCAGCGTCCTACCGGCTACGCCGCACCAGCGTGCCCCTGCTCCCCTCGGGGCAGCCCGATCTGCGCGTCCTGCACCTGTCCGACCTTCACATGACGCCTTCACGCCATCGCCTTCAGGACTGGGTGGCATCGCTCGCCGAGCTGCAGCCGGACCTCGTCGTCGTGACCGGCGACTTCCTTGCGCACCGGGAGGCTGTCGCACCGGTGGTCGATGCCCTGGCTCCCCTGCTCGATACACCCGGTGCCTTCGTGCTCGGAAGCAACGACTACTTCGCGCCGCGGCCGATCAATCCCTTGAGCTATCTCGCGGGCCCGTCGGACCTACATCCCATGCGGCCGGAGCTGCCGTGGCCCGACCTGGTGGCGCAATTGACGAGTGCCGGGTGGGCGCACCTGCCCAACGCGAGCACGACGCTCGGCGTTGGCGGGCGCGTGGTCGAATTGCGCGGAGTCGATGACCCGCACATCGAGCGCGACGACTACGCGTTGATCGCTGGCTCGCCGGATCCGGATGCCGACCTGTCCGTCGGTATCGCCCATGCCCCCTACCTCCGCGTGCTCGACGCCATGGCCGCCGACGGCGTGGATCTCGCGCTCGCAGGTCACACGCACGGTGGCCAGGTGTGCATCCCCGGCATTGGCGCTCTCGTCACCAATTGCGACCTCGATCGCTCCCGGGCCAGTGGCCTATCAGCACATGCGCGCCCGCTCATGGAGTTCGCACCCCACGATCACCCCGACATGTGGCTGCACGTCTCCGCCGGGCTGGGCACATCGCCCTACGCCCCCATCCGCTTCGCGTGCCCGCCGGAGGCCACACTGATCACCCTCACCGCCGGGGGATAGACTCCTCCGGCTCCCTCGGGGTGTGGCGCAGCTTGGTAGCGCGCTTCGTTCGGGACGAAGAGGTCGTGGGTTCAAATCCCGCCACCCCGACATATGGGAAGGGCCCCGATCTTGCGATCCGGGCCCTTCCCATGTGTCTTGCGGGCGCGCGGGGTCAGCCGACGAGGAGTTCGGCGATCTGCACAGCGTTGAGAGCCGCCCCCTTGCGCAGGTTGTCATTGCTCACGAACATCGCGAGACCACGACCATCGGGAGCACCTTCGTCGGAGCGAATGCGGCCAACGAACGAGGGATCAGCGCCGGCAGCCTGCAGCGGGGTGGGCACGTCGGTCACCACCACGCCCTCGGCGGTGGACAGGATCTCGGTTGCCCTCTGGGGCGACAGCGGATGGCCAAACTCCGCATTGATCGAGAGCGAGTGACCGGTGAAGACCGGCACTCGGACGCAGGTGCCCGACACGAGCAGGTCGGGGATGCCGAGGATCTTGCGGCTCTCGTTGCGGAGCTTCTTCTCCTCGTCCGTCTCACCGAGACCGTCATCGACGATCGAACCCGCGATCGGCACGACGTCGAAGGCGATGGTGCGCACGTACTTCTTGGGCCCGGGGAAGGCCACGCTCGACCCGTCGTGGACGAGGGTGGTCACATCGCCGTCCATCACCGCGCGGAGCTGTGTCTCGAGCTCCTCCACTCCGGCTAGGCCGCTCCCGGAGACGGCCTGGAAGGTGCTCACCACCAGGCGCTGAAGGCCAGCCTCCCTGTGCAACGGCATGAGC
>JBEGMG010000366.1:0-6577 GCA_041183165.1 Actinomycetota bacterium
CCGGAGTTGACGATGATGCGACCCTGCGTGATGGGGTTGCTCTGCGCCAGGTGGGCATTGAAGTGGTTCTGGTTGGTGTTGCACGTGAGCAGCGTGAACCACGTGGAATCCGCCTCGGAGATCGTGCGGCCGAAGGGATGCTGATAGGTGTCGCCGACGGCGTAGTCCTCGAAGAACCGTCCCAATTGGGCGGGATGCACTGTGGCCATGGCCTCATCCTGCCGAAGGACCGATCCGGCGCCTCCCGGGGTGGCCCCCGGGCCGCTCCCGGGTGACAATCGACCATGACCTCCGAGGCCTCCACCACGTCCGTTGAGGCCGCCGCTCGCGTCGGCTCCGCCGTGCAGTCCGTGATCTCCGGCAAGCCGGAGACCGTCCGGCTCGCCCTCACCGTCCTGCTCGCCGGGGGGCACCTGCTCATCGAGGACGTCCCGGGCGTGGGCAAGACCATGCTCGCCAAGTCGCTCGCCCGGTCCCTGGGGTGCTCGATGCGCCGCATCCAGTTCACGCCCGACCTGCTGCCGGGTGATGTGGTCGGGGTCAGCGTCTTCAATCGCGAGACGCGCGACTTCGAGTTCAAGCCCGGAGCAGTCTTCGCCAACATCGTCCTCGGCGACGAGATCAACCGCGCCTCCCCCAAGACGCAGTCCGCACTGCTGGAGTGCATGGAGGAGGGCCAGGTCACGGTCGACGGCACGACCTACCTCCTCGGCCGACCCTTCATGGTGATCGCGACGCAGAACCCCGCCGAGATGGAGGGGACCTACCCGCTTCCCGAGGCGCAGCGCGACCGCTTCATGGCACGCGTCCACATGGGCTACCCGGATCGCTCATCCGAGATCCAGATGCTCCAGGCGCACAGCGCCGACGAGCCCCTGGAGGCCCTCGCACCCGTGACGGATGCGGCCGAGGTGCGCGCGATGATCGACGCGGTGCGACAGGTCTACGTCGCGCCCGCCATCGACGCGTACGTCGTCGATCTCGTCTCCGCCACCCGGCAGCACTCCCACGTGCGCCTGGGCGCCTCCCCCCGGGCCGCCCTGCACCTGCTGCGCGCCGCGCGCGCATCTGCCGCCCTCTCGGGCCGCGGGCATGTCCTGCCCGACGACGTCCAGCGCCTGGCCGTCCCGGTGCTGGCCCACCGACTGGTCCTCACCACCGACGCGCACCTGTCGCGCACGAGCGCGCAGGACGTCGTCAACGAGATCCTCACGCGGGTGCCGCTGCCTGCGAGCGCATGAGGCGGGCCCTGGCCGCCCTCACCTTCCGGGGCAAGGCGCTCATCGCGGTGGGGCTCGGCCTCGGCGCGGGGGCAGCGCTGTCCGGGCAGCGCGATGTCCTGCGCATCGCCGTACTCCTCCTCGCCCTGCCGCTCATCTCGGTCTGGCTCGCGTCTCGCACGCACTTCCGTCTCGGTGCCGACCGCAGCATCACCCCCTCCCATGTGCCGGTCGGGAGTACGGCGCAGGCCACTCTCACGGTGACCAACCTCGCGCGCCGCCGCACCCCCACCCTGCTCCTGCGCGAAGAGGTCGACCCACGCCTCGGACCGCCGATCGATGGAGTCCTCGAGCATGTCGAGTCGGACGGATCGCGCTCCACCACCTTCACCCTGGAGGCTTCGCAGCGCGGACGCTACGACGTCGGACCGCTGCGCGTGACCGCGGTCGATCCCTTCGGTCTCGTGCGACTCACGCGGTCGTTCACGTCCACGCAGAGCGTGCTCGTCGTCCCTCGGGTGCATGCGCTCGACGGTGCGGTCGATGCCGACCGCCGCGGCCGAGGCGATCGCGCGTCCTCGGCCCTCAGCGCGGGCGGCGATGACGACGTGATCCCGCGCGAGTACAGGCCCGGTGATGACCTGCGCAGGATCCACTGGCGCGCCTCCGCGCACGGCGACGAGCTCCTCGTGCGCCGCGAGGAGCAGCCCTGGACGCGCCACGCCACCATCACCGTCGACATCACGCGGGACGACATCGGCGGTGCGCACTCGCCGCTGGAGATCGGCCTGAGCATGGCGGCGAGCGTGAGCGCCCATCTCCTGTCGCTCGGCTGGTCGATCCGGCTCGACGCTCTTGATGGCCGCTGCCTCGTGGCGCAGGCGGAGGGATCTGCGGGGCAGGCCCGGATGCTCGAGGTCCTCGCCACCGTGCGGCCCGCGACTCGCGCGGGCGGGGAGGCCCTGCGCACCGGCTCGGACCTGAGCGTCATCGTGATCCCGGGCACCGAGGCGGCGCTGCGGCGCGTGCCACCCGTGCACCACCGCTCGCTCGCGTTCGTCGTCGATGTCACGGCCTGGGGCCTCGATGGCATCGACGCACCCGACGCGCTCGCCCGCCTGAGCGCTCAGGGCTGGCATGCCGCGACGATCACGTCGGATCCCGCAAGCATCGCGGCCGCCTGGCATGCCGCGATCGATGAGGCGACCCTGACGGCGCTGCGATGACCGGGGCCCTCACGCGCATCCGGCCCGCCGCGACCATCGCGGCGGCCATCGCCACCATGACCGCGTCCCTAAGCGTCGTGCCGCTCTTCGACTCGGGGCGCTGGATCGTGCCGACGGCCCTGGCGATCATGACCATGGCGGTCGTCGGCGCTTTCTCACGGGCGGTGGCGCTCCCGGCACCCCTGCAGCCGGTGCTCCAGGTCCTCGCGCTGCTCACCCTGCTCACGGTGATGTTCGCCCAGCCGGCCGCCGCGCTCGGAATCTTCCCCGGTCCCGTCGCGCTCGGGGAGCTCCAGGACCTCACCCGCGTCGCACTCGATGAGGCCGAGGCGGCGCTCGCACCCGTGCCCACCACCGACACGCTCCTGCTTCTCTCCGTCGGCGGCATCGGGCTCGTTGCACTCACGGTCGACACGATCGGCGTGACGCTGCGCCTCCCCGCACTCGCCGGCATCCCGCTGCTCCTCGTCTTCGCACTCCCGGCCGCCGTCATCCGCGGTGGCGTGCCGTGGTGGCTGCTTCCCCTCGCGGTCATCGGCTGGCTCCTGCTGCTCGCCGCCGACGCGCGCGACGACGCACGATCCTGGGGACCCCTGCTCACGCGACGCTCCGGCGCGCAGACCGGACCGCGAGCGCACCCGCGGGTGCCCCGTCCCCGCGCGTCCACGGCGGGTGCAGCGGTGCAGGTGGCGCTCGTCGCCGTACTCGCGGCACTCCTGCTCCCCACGGTCATCCCGGGTCTCACCGAACCGGTGTGGGTGAGCCCCACAGGGGACCGTCCCGGCATCGGAGGCGAAGGGCCCGTGAGCGTGGACCCCTTCGCGTCACTGCGCCGCGACCTCGTCGATAACCCCGATCGCGAAGTACTGCGCTACCGCACGACGAGCGAAGTCCCGGGCTACCTGCGGCTGGTGAGCCTCGACTCCTTCGACGGCGTGACGTGGCGCGCGAGCGAGGCGCCTGTCCGCGTGCCCGCGAGCGAGCCGCTCGGACTCCCCGACCTACCCGGGATCAGCAATATCGCCGAGTCCGCATGGGACATCCGCATCAGCGACCTCGACAACGCGCAACTGCCCGTGCCCTACGCCGGCTCCGTGATCACCGGTGTCGGCGAGCCTCTCGACGAGCGCTGGACCTGGGATCCGCAGACGCGCACCGTGGGCGGCATCGGGGTGTCGAGCCGCAACGCGGAGTACGCCGTGGCGGCGTACGACGTCGATCCGACCCGCGCGGAGCTGCGCGATGCGACGAAGCGCGCACCGGATTCGCTCCTGTACTACCTGCAACTGCCCGAGGGCATCTCGCCGCAGATCGCCACGCTCGCGGAGGAGGTCACCGCCAACGCGCAGACCCCCTATGCGCGCGCCGAAGCGCTCGTCGACTGGTTCACGCAGGACGGCGGCTTCTCCTACAGCACCAACGTCGTCACTCCCCCGGGCGCGGATCCGCTCGAGTCCTTCCTCGACGAGCGCATCGGCTACTGCCAGCAGTTCGCCGGCACGATGGCGCTCATGGCCCGCGAGGTCGGCATCCCCTCGCGCGTGGTCGTGGGCTTCACCGGCGGTCGGCTGACCGACGACGGGGAGTACGTCGTGCAGGCGCGCAACGCGCACGCCTGGCCGGAACTGTGGTTCGCCGGTCTCGGCTGGGTGCGCTTCGAGCCCACCCCGCGTGTCGGTGCGGGCGTCACCCAGCCGGACTACTCGCGAGACCGCGCGGACCGCGAAACCCCCGAAACTCCCACACCCGAAGAGGCGCCCGAGCCGCAGACCCCCGACGCCGCAGCACCCCTCGCGGGGACTTCGACGGGCGGACCGCCGGTCGCGCTCGTCATCGCCGCCGTCGTGGGCGTGGCGATCCTGCTGGCCCTGCCGACAATTGTCGTCGCGTGGCGTCGCCGCCGACGCACGTCGCTGGTCGATCCGAGGCGACGCATCGAGGCCACCTGGCGTGACCTGGGCGAGAGTCTCACCGACCTCGGGTGGACCTGGTCGAGTGCGACGACGCCCCGCGAGTCAGCCAATGCACTCGCGCGCCAGGTCCGACTGGGTGAGCCGGAGCGCGCGTCGCTGCGTCGGCTGGTGTGGTGGATCGAGCAGGTGCGCTACGCCCCGCCGTCGGTCGATGTCGTGCCACCGTCGCCAGCCGAACTGCGCGCCGACCTCACCATCCTGCGACGTGCCGCGAGGCATGCCGCGGTGCGTTCGCGCCGGATCAGGGCACGCGTAGCACCGGCATCGCTTTGGGGCGGGGGCCTGCGGGAAAGCTCGATCGAGGGCGCGCGCGCAGGTGTGACAGCAGGTAGTGCGGCGGAGTAGGCGAACGCCTACTGGGGGCCGTCGTCGCGGCGCTTGCGCCAGCGATCCTCGAGACGATCCATGAAGCCCGACGACTGCTTGGGTGCGCGTCGCGGCGCGCTCGCACCGGCATCTGCCTGCGGTGCCGCCTCGCCCTCGGCCGTGGCTGCGGCGGGACGCGCACGCAGGCCGAGGTAGGTGAGGGTCGCGCCGACGATCATGACGACGAAGCCGGCCACACCGAGCGGGATGAGGGGCAGGATCGCTCCGAGCATGAGGAGCGTGACGCCGCCCAGGAGGACGAGGACGCCGAAGGCGGCGCGGCCGCGGCTCGCGCGTCCGGCGGAGCCACTGCGCAGGGAGGTCGCGAACTTGGGGTCCTCGGCATAGAGGGCGCGCTCCATCTGCTCCAGCAGACGTTGCTCGTGCTCGGACAGCGGCACTGCGGACCTCCCCTCGTGGGCTCTCTCACAGGATAGGCGTGCCGGGCCAGTCTGGAAACCCGGCGGGGCGATTTGCCTCGTGTCGCCCCCTGACCGACCCCGCGGAAGGGGCCCGGACGGGTCGATCACCGTGAGGGGTCAGTCGTCGATCCAGAGGCGGGCCGGGCGGACCACGTCATGACCGAAGCGCTCGCGGAGGCGGTCGGCGGCCACCTCCGCTGCCCGGCGATCGACCGGGGAGGCGGTCGTTCCGTCATCGAAGAGCAGCTGCTCGGCACTGCCCTCGAGGTCGACCAGGCCCTCGAGGCGTACGCCGACGAGCCGGATCCGGGCGCGCTGGAGCCGGAGGGCGGCGTAGAGGTCGACGGCCGTGTCGTAGAGGACCTGGCCGACGTCAGTGGGGGTGTCGAGGGTGCGTGACCGGGTGATGGTGGTGAAGTCGGCGAAGCGGATCTTGAGCACGACGGTGCGACCGCGGATCCCGTGACGGCGCGCGCGGGCAGCGACCTTCTGCGCGAGGCGCAGGATCTCGCGGGCGACCACCTCGGGATCGTCGACGTCGCGGGCGAAGGTCTCCTCGTTGCCGATGCTCTTCTCCGCGGCGTCGGGCACGACCGCGCGGTCATCGCGACCCCAGGCCAGATCGTGCAGGCGCTGGCCGGATGCCTGGCCGAGTGCGCGCACCAGCGTGTCGACAGGGGTGTGCGCGATATCGCCCACGGTGCGCAGGCCGAGGGCGACCAGGCGCTCCTCGGTGCGCTCCCCCACGCCCCACAGGGCGGCGACAGGCAGGGGATGCAGGAAGGCGATGACCTGATCGGCGGGGACGACGAGCAGGCCGTCGGGCTTGATCTGGGTGGAGGCGAGCTTGGCGATGAACTTCGTCGGCGCGACTCCCACGCTGCAGGTGATGCGCTGCTCGTCGTAGACGCGCGCACGGATGAGCTCGGCGATGGCGGTGGGCGAGCCGAGGCGGCGTAGCGCACCGGAGACATCGAGGAAGGCCTCGTCGAGACTGAGCGGCTCGACCAGCGGGGTGATGGAGGAGAAGATCGCCATGACCCCGGCGCTGACCTCGGCGTAGCGCTCGTGATGCGGCTCGATGATGATGGCATCGGGTGCGGTGCGGCGCGCACGTGACATGGGCATCGCGGAGTGCACGCCCATGGCGCGCGCTTCGTAGGTCGCGGAGAGCACCACACCGCGCTGCCCACCGCCGACGATGACGGGCTTGCCGCGCAGCTCCGGGCGCGTGACGAGTTCGACGGAGGCGTAGAAGGCGTCCATGTCGATGTGGAGGATCGTGCAGCCGGTGTCGTCGGTGCCCAGGCCGGCGGCCCCCGGGACACGGCGCAACTGGCTACGACTCACGTGAGCATCCTTCCCTGGAT
>JBEGMG010000367.1:0-3374 GCA_041183165.1 Actinomycetota bacterium
GCGTCAGGCACAGATCGATGCGTCCTTCACCTTCAACTACACCCCCTATGTGGCGGCAGCCTGTCTCTTCATCGCGCTCACCATCCCCATGACGCGTTTCACTGACTGGCTGCAGGAGCGGCAGAGACGTCAGCGCGGTTCGGGGTTTGCGACATGACGACCGTCTCCCTCTCCGTCGAGGCCGTGTGGAAGTCCTTCGGCTCGGAGTCGGTGCTGCGCGGCATCGACCTAAGCGTGCATGAGCATCAGGTCGTCGTCCTCATCGGCGCGAGCGGCTCGGGCAAGTCGACCCTGCTCAAGTGCATCAATGGGCTCGAACCGGTCGACGCCGGCCGCATCCTGCTCGACGAGGCCTTGGACGTCACGGCGTTCAAAACCGATTTGGATGCCGTGAGGCGGCGCGTGGGCATCGTCTTCCAGGCCTACAACCTCTTCCCGCACATGACCGTGCTCGACAACGTCACGCTCGGCCAGCGCAAGGTGCTCCATCGCTCCAGTCAGGAGTCCGAGGAGCGGGCGCGTCGCCTGCTCGCGCGGTTCGGCTTGGAGGAGAAGGCGGGGGAATACCCCGATCGGCTGTCCGGTGGTCAGCAGCAGCGCGTGGCGATCGTGCGTGCGGTCGCCATGTCACCCGAGATCCTGCTTTTCGACGAGATCACCTCCGAACTCGATCCGCTGCTCGTGGGCGAAGTCCTGGACGCCGTGCGTGAGCTCAAGGAGGAAGGCCTCACCATCGTCATGGCCACGCATGAGATGGGATTCGCCCGTGAGGCAGCCGATCGCGTGTGCTTCCTCGACGGGGGAGTCGTCCTCGAAGAGGGGACACCCGAGCAGGTGCTGGGAGCACCGAACGAGCAACGTACTCGTGAGTACCTGGCGCGCTTCCTGGGATAAGGGCCCTCACGCCCCTACCCTGGGGACGTCCCGGGGCCAGGTGGCCCTCATCTGAATACTCGGAGGTACTCCATGGCATCGGTCGACCCCATGACCGGCCTGACCTATGACGACGAGCGCGCCGTGGCATCCGCCCTTGGCCGCAACTGGTGGGCGCTGCTCGTGCTGGGCATCGTCAGCATCATCGTCGGCGCGATCATCATCATCAATCCCGGCGGCTCGACGTGGTTCATCTCGGTCGTCCTGGCGATCTACCTGGTCGTCTCGGGCATCGTGTCCCTCGTCCGCGCCTTCGGTCACGGCCTGCCCGGCTCCGCCCGAGCCCTGCTCATCATCTCGGGCATCATCGGCCTGCTCCTCGGTCTGCTGATGTTCCGTTTCGGTCCGGAGGAGAAGGTCGAGATCTTCGGCATCTTCGTCGGCGTGTGGTTCCTCTTCTCCGGCATCCTCCAGCTCGTCAACTCGTCCTCGGTCTCGCAGGGCAAGGGCTGGGCGATCTTCTCCGGCATCGTCTACCTGCTTGCTGGCATCGTGCTGCTCATCAACCCGTGGGCTGTGGGCGTCTTCGTGTGGATCGCCGGCATCTGGCTGCTCGTGCTCGGCATCTTCGAGATCATCTCGTCCTTCCAGTTGAAGTCGCTGGCCAAGAAGGCCGCGGCCTAGCGCCCTATGCCGAAGGAGACCTCGCAAACCCTCGATCGGGGGCTTCGGGTCCTCTCGGTGCTCGCCGACTCCCCCGAGGGTCTGACCGTGACGGAAGTCGCGGCGGCCCTCGGGGTGAGTCGCACCGTCGTCTACCGGCTTATCGTCACTCTCGAGCAGCACGGCCTGGTGCGGCGTGGCACCGACGGACGCTGCCGCCTCGGACTCGCCGTTCTCACCCTCGCCCGTCAGGTTCAGCCGCTCCTGCGCGACGCCGCCTTGCCGGTCCTTCGGCGGCTGGCAGAGGGACTCGGTGCCACGGCCTACCTCGGCGTCGTGGACGGACAGGACCTGCTCGCCGTCGCTGTCGCCGAGCCCCCCCGTTCCGACATCCACGTCGCGTATCGCCTGGGCTCGCGCATCCCGTTGGAACTCGGCGCGGCTGGGCGCGCCGTGCTCGCTGCCCGCACCGCAGCGGGGCGACCCCTCGACCCCCCGTGGGTGGTTTCCACGGGCGAGTCCCCGGGCAGTAGCGGCATCGCTGCCCCCGTCCTGGGGATCCCCGGTATCGAGGCGGCGGTGGGGGTAGCCCTGACCGCGCCGCCCGAGGAGGTCGGGCCCCGCGTGGCCCGCGCCGCGCAGGACATCGCGAGGGCCCTCGGCTAGACCATCCCCCGGATGTGACGCACGAGACGCCACTGAGCCGCGTTTTCGCGCGTCGAAACGCGGCTCACTGACGTCTTGTGCCGCTCTGTCCCTCCACGACGCCGCCCCGCCGAGCGCTGGCCCCTGACTCCGGGTCGGCACCCACTCGTGTCTGAGGGAGTCCCCCTCGGATGTGACGCAGATCGCTCTGGGAATCCCCGCTGTGGGCCGATCGGCTGAGGCCCTCGACGCGACACCGGACGTAACCTTGAAGGCAAGGAAGGGAGCGCCATGCGCCTGCGCGGGACCACCGCACTCATTGCCTCGGCTGCGGTCGCGGCTGCCACGCTCGTGGCTGCTCCCGTGGCGTCCGCGGCTGAGTCGCCGCGGCCTATCGTCTCGGGCTGGTTCGGCTGGTGGGCGTCGGACACCTCCATCGCGCAGATGACGTCGACGGCTGACGGCGTCGTTGGCGAGATCGCGATGTTCTGGTGGTCCTTCCAAGGGGAGAAGAATCCGCTCTGCCTCTACGACAACGGCGACTACGACAAGGATGGCGCCTGGGGTGACCCCCTCTGCAAGAGCGCGACGCCCTGGACGACGCCGAAGTTCGACCGCCAGCGCAAGGCTCTCCAGGACGCCGGAATCAAGGTCAATGCCTCGATCACCGACCTGGGCTCCGCTCATGCCGGTGAGTTGAGCGCCTACCTGGCCACCTCGAAGAATCGCAAGGCCTATGCGAAGCAGATCACCGATTACGCCGTGAAGGCAGGCGTCGACGGCATCGATCTCGATTGGGAGGCGTTCGCGTTCGCGGATGGTCGTGACTCGTGGGAGGCGACCAAGCCGCGCTGGATCGCGATGATCAAGGAGCTCTCCGATCAGTTGCACGCACAGGGCCTCACGCTGTGGGCCACGGTGCCGGGCGGCGTCCCGCCGTTCTCGGGATCGGGTGCACCCAATCCGGGCACGGGCTACTGGGTCTACGCGTGGAGCGATATCGCTCCCTATGTCGATCGCCTCAACATCATGGCCTACGACTACAGCTGGAGCGTGCCGGGACCGATCGGCCCCAACGACTGGGCCACGCTCGTGGCCAAGAGCGCTGTCCAGCAGGTGGGCGAGCAGTACGCCGACAGGGTGTGGATCGGAGCACCGCAGTACGGGCGCAACTGGCCGGTCCAGGTAGGCAC
>JBEGMG010000368.1:0-3580 GCA_041183165.1 Actinomycetota bacterium
CATCCCAGGGGCCGCGGTAGGTCGAGCCGTCGGCTGCGACGCCGTAGCCGCCGGTCGTGCCCGCCACGTGAGTGCCGTGGCCCCCGCAGTCCAGCGGGTTGTCGTCGGGCTGCGGTACGGCGCGCTCAGAGGTGCCCGCGTCGTAGGCATTGCCCGCGAAGTCGTAGCCTCCTGCGACCTTGGCCGGATCGGGGTAGACCGGGGACTGTCCCGCGTCCTTGGCGGCGAGTGCGTCCTGATAGGCGACGACTGTGCCAGGCCCACCGAAGTCGGCGTGCGTGTAGTCGATGCCGGTATCCATGATCCCGACCGTCACACCCTCGCCGGTGCCCGCCGCACCCGTCCATGCGGCGGGTGCCGCGATGAGCGGGACGGCGATGAAGTTGTCACGCTCCTTGGGCACGAGTCGGTGCACGGCCTTGACTCCGGGGATGCTTGCGAGCCGATCAAGGTCGCTCGCGTCCGCGCGCACCGCGACGCCGGCGTAGACGTTGGTGGCCTCGAAGATGATGTTGCGCTTGCCGACGGCGCGGCGTACCCCTGCGGAGAGAGCTTCGACGCGCGCGATCGCGGCGCGGGCAGACGCCTGCTTGGAACGCGTCGTGGGTGCCGAAGCCCAAGCGACGGCTGCCGGCTCGGCGTCGAGCTCGAGCATGACGCTTACGGTCTGCGGCGGTGTGGGCAGCGTCGGTCGTTCCATCGATCCCGTGTCCTCAGGTGATCCCGCATACGCTGGAAGTGCGAGGGACGCGAGGATCAGACCGACGATGGATGTGAGCGCGGCTGAGCGCGCGACCGGGATCATGCGGCCAGGCTAGACCTCATCTCGCGCGCCGTCGGGGTGTTGCCTCAACTGTGCGACGATTGCGACGTGAAGGCCACCGACGTCGCCCGGCAGGAGCGCCAGGAACTCTGCGACCTCTTCCTTGAGGTGGGCCCCGACGCTGCGACCCTGTGCGGAGGCTGGACAACACGCGATCTGGCCGCGCACCTCATCGTGCGCGAGTCGCGGCCCGATGCAGCCCTCGGGATCCTCATCACGCCGCTTTCGGGCTACGCCGACTCCGTCCAGGCGAAGGTTGCGCGCCGCCCCTGGGCCGAGCTCGTGCGTGCCGTGCGCACCGGGCCACCACTGCTGTCGCCCTTCCGTCTCCCGGGCGCCCAGGGCATCGCCGATCCCTTCGAGTTCGCCATCCACCACGAAGACGTGCGCCGCGCACATCCGGGATGGACGCCGCGCGACCTCTCGGTCGCCGAGCAGGATGTGCTCTGGCAGCGACTCGCTCGCGCTGGCCGGCTCCTCGCGCGTACGAGCCCTGTCGGTGTCGCGCTACGCCGCAGCGACACGGGGGAGATGATCATCGCCAAGGCGGGGACCCCTTCGGTCACGCTGATCGGTGAGCCGCTGGAGTTGGTCCTGCGTCTATATGGCCGGCGCGCGTGCGTCGTCGACGTCGAGGGCCCTGAGGAAGCGGTCGCACGATTCGAGGCTGCCAAGTTCCGGGTCTAGTGAAACTCTCTGCTCACCTCTAACATCCCTCACGTGAGCTCCCCAGCGCAGCGCACCGGCCGCCTCGCGAGGCTGGTCGACTCGGACGCCTTCAATCTCGTTATCGCCGGCGTCATCGTCGTCAATGCGATCGTCCTCGGCCTGGAGACCTTCCCGACCGTCATGCAGTCGTACGGCGACCAGCTCATCCTTGCCAATGAAGTCTGTTACGCGATCTTCGTCGTCGAGCTCGTCCTGCGCTTCGCGTCCTACGGCAAGCGACCCCAGGACTTCTTCAAGAGCGGCTGGAACATCTTCGACCTCATCGTCATCGGCGGGGTCTGGATCCCTGGGGTCCGCGAGAACGCCACCCTCCTGCGTCTGCTGCGCCTCGGACGCATCGCCCGTCTGCTGCGCTTCCTGCCCGATGCCCGCGTGCTCATCGCCACCGTCGTGCGATCCATCCCTCCGCTGGGCAGCATCGTCGTGCTCACCATCCTCATCCTCTTCGTTTACGGCATGGTGGGCTGGACGATGTTCGGCGAAGCACTTCCCGCGTCGTGGGGCACCATCACCCGCGCGATGCTCACCCTCTTCGTGCTGCTCACCCTCGAGAACTTCCCGACGTACCTCGAGGAGGCGCTTACGGTGACACCGTGGGCGACGGTCTACTTCGTCTCGTACGTCCTGGTCGCCGCCTTCGTCATCTTCAACCTGCTCATCGGCATCATCATCGGATCGATGGAGAGTGCCCGGGAGCGTGAGGCACTGCGCGAGGCGCAGGAGTCCGGGGTGACCGGCGATGCTGCCTTGCGCATCCAGGCCATCAGGGACGCCCTCGATGCGCTCGAGGCCGACGTACAGATCCTGGCCGACCGCGAGAAGGGCGCCCGGGAGTAGCGTCTGTCCATGCCGCTTGTCGCAGGAGTCGACTCCTCCACGCAGTCCGTCAAGGTCGTCGTACGCGATGCCGAGTCGGGCGCCCTCGTTCGCGAGGGCCGTGCCGCTCACCCGGACGGCACCGAGGTACACCCCGATCACTGGTGGTCCGCGCTGGAGCAGGCCAGTTCCGGTCTGCTCGACGGCGTCGAGGCCATGGCGGTCGCGGCCCAGCAGCACGGGATGGTCGCGCTCGATGGTGCGGGCGAGGTCGTGCGCCCCGCACTGCTCTGGAATGACACGCGGTCTGCTCAGGACGCCGCTGACCTTGTCTCCGAGTGGGGTGGCCCGCAGGCATGGGCCGACGCCGTGGGCAGTGTGCCGGTGGCGTCCTTCACCATCTCCAAAGTGCGCTGGCTCGCGCGCCAGGAGCCCGAGCTCGCCGCGCGCGTGGCACGCGTGCTCCTCCCGCACGATTGGCTGACCTGGCGCCTTGCCGGTCGGCCAGCCGATGCGACCACCGACCGTGGCGACGTTTCCGGCACGGGCTACTGGTCCCCCGCCGCAGGTGACTACCGCCTCGACCTGCTCGAGCTCGCCTTCGGTCGCACGTACGACGTCCCGCGTGTGGCTGCACCCCACGAGATCGTTGGCGAGACCGCCGGCGGCATCGCGCTCGCGCCCGGCACTGGCGACAACATGGGGGCGGCCCTAGGCGTGGGTGCCCTGCCGGGCGATGTCGTGGTGTCGCTCGGCACGTCCGGCACTGCCTTCGCCGTGTCCAGCACCCCCACGGCAGACGCGAGCGGACAGGTGGCGGGCTTCGCCGATGCGACCGGTCGCTTCCTTCCGCTCGTCTGCACCCTCAACGCCGCGCGCGTCTTCTCCGCTGCCGCGACCATGGTCGGCACCGATATCGAGGGCGCCACGCAGGCAGCCCTCGCAGCGTCTCCCGGCAGCGGTGGTCTCGTGCTGCTGCCGTATCTCGATGGCGAGCGCACGCCCAATCTCCCGGATGCGACGGGATCGATCCTCGGACTCACGCGCGACGCCATGACTCCCGCCAACCTGGCACGCGCATCCATCGAAGGCATGCTCTGCGGACTCGCCGACGCTGTCGATGCGCTGCGTGCACAGGGAGTGGTGCCTGCGCGCATCATGCTCGTCGGCGGAGCGGCAGCCAACGCTGCAGTGCAGGAGGTGGCCACCACC
>JBEGMG010000369.1:0-6228 GCA_041183165.1 Actinomycetota bacterium
GACTACCACACCGTCTGGGTCAACTCCGAGGCGTTGCGCCGTGTCGGCTACGGCGAGGGCATCGTGCAACCACACGACGGAGAGATCGTGCTCGGCAGCGACGGACTACCCACCGGAACCCTGCGTGAGTGGGGCGCCTGGCGCCCGGTCTACAACCTGCTCCCGACACCCCCCGCTTCCATGGTGCTCAGCGCCGTCGACTTCGCCATGAGCAGTTTCGCTTCGACCGGCATCACCTGGGTGCAGGACGCCTGGGTCGAGCCCGGTGACGTGGATACATGGCTGGCGGCTTCGGCCCAGGGCATCCTCCACGCAGACATCGATCTCGCGCTGTGGGCGGATCCCAACTCGTGGCGGGACCAACTCAGCCAGTTCGCCGCTGCGCGTGAACGCGTCGAGCGCGACGGTGGGCCTTCCGTCACGAGCCACACGGTCAAGTTCTTCGCTGATGGAGTCATCGAATCTGCCACGAGCGCGATGCTCGAGCCCTTCTGCGACTGCCCGCACTCCAAGGGGCTCCCCAACTGGGAGCCCGGCGAGATGGCCGCAGCCGTTGCCGCTATCGACGCCATGGGCTTCACGGCGCACATCCATGCCATCGGCGATGCCGGTGTGCGCATGGCTCTGGATGCCATGGAGCACGCGGCGCACGTGAATCCGCCGCGCGACCGCCGGTGGATCATCGTGCACACGCAACTGGTTGATCCCCCCGACCTGCCCCGCTTCGCCGAGCTCGGCGTGATCGCCAACTTTGAGCCCTACTGGTCCAAGTACGACTCCTGGCAGTCCGAACTCACAGCGCCGCGACTGGGGCCGGAGCGCACGCACCGCCAGTTCCAGACGGCCACGCTGGCCAACATGGGGGCGCGCATCTCCTTCGGCAGCGACTGGCCCGTGACGACCTTCGCGCCACTCGAGGGCATCCAGGTTGCGGTCACGCGTCAGATGGATCCGGATGGTCCGCCATGGATGCCTGAGGAGCGCATCAGCGTCGATGATGCGCTTGCCGCCTACACCCTCGGCGTGGCCTTCCAGTCGGGGCGGGACGATGCCGGCATCCTCCGCCCGGGCGCGCGCGCCGACGTCGTCTGGCTCGATGCCGATCCCCGCTCCGTCGACCCGATGACCATCGGTGCCATACCCGTTCGCGGCACGTGGCGTCGCGGCGTGCGTACCTTCGGCACCTGACGTGGCACTCACTCCGAGCGAGTCCGACCGCCTGCTCCTCTTCCTTCAGGGAGAGTTGGCGCGCGCTCGACGGGAACGCGGCCTGCTCCTCAACGTCCCGGAGGCAACGGCGTACATCGCGGACGCGGTCTGCGAAATGGCGCGCGACGGAGTCGACCTGCCCACCGTGCGCGAGCGCGCACGTCACCTCCTCAGCCGCGATGACGTGATGGACGAGGTGCCTGACCTGCTCTCCGACGTGCGCGTCGAGGCCCGTTTCGACGACGGCACCCGCCTTGTCGTCGTCACCGATCTCTGGGACGCCACCCACGGCGACGATCCGGGCTCCCCCTCACCCGAGAGCGACCTCGATATCCAGATCCGCAACGAGGCCGCGACAGCCATTGCGATCAGCTCGCACATTCACCTGGCCGAGGTCAATCCGCGACTGCGCCTCGACCGTGAAGCAGCCTTCGGGCGTCGCCTCGCAGTTCCTGCCGGCACCACGGTGTGGATCAGGGCGGGCGAGTCCGTCACCGTGCCCACGACGCAGCTCCGGGGAGAGCGGATCATCGTCGGCAACACCGGCGTCGTCGAGGGGTCCGTCGATGACCCCGCGGTGCGCGAGAGAGCACTCGCGGCCTTGCGTCGGTGCGGATATCTGGACGTTGTCGACGGTGCCGAGGTCAACGACCCTGCGCAAGCGGACAGTGCAGTGGCCCACCTCGTGGCCGAGCGTCGGGATGCCAACCCATGAGCAACTACGGTCCCCAGCCCGGTGATGTGATCCGCCTCGGTGCAACCGGTCTGCGCTTGGGCATCCCCGAGCGCGTCGCTGACGCGGGCGATGAGTTCCACGTCGGCTTCGCCAAGACCGGTCGCGACGGAGTCGGCCTGGCGCCGGTGACCACAAGGGAATCCTGCGATCTGGTGATCACCAATGCGATCGTGCTCGACCCGGTCGATGGAGTGCGGGTGGCCTCCATCGGCATCCGCGAAGGTCGCATCAGCGGGATCGGCCGGGCAGGCAACCCCGCCGTATCCGATGAGGTCGACATCGTCGTCGGCTCCGGCACGGTCGTGGTCGACGCCGATGGGCTCATCGTCACTCCCGGGGGCATCGACACCCACGTCCACGCCATGGCTCCCCGCGTCTTCGAGTCCGAGATCTCCTCCGGTGTCACCACGGTCCTCGCCCAGGAGGCCGGCCCGGTCTGGGGAGTGGGCATCAACTCGCCGTGGTTCCTCGGCATCGCCCGCGAGGCGCTCGAGGCCGTGCCACTCAATGTCGGGATCCTCGGCCGCGCCTCGTCGGCACGTCGTGCGGCACTCGACGAAGCCGCAGACGCACACATCGCCGGCTTCAAGGTGCATGAGGACACCGGCGCAACCCTGATGACGATCGACACCGCCCTGCGGGTGGCCGATGACATCGACGTCCAGGTGGCCCTGCACACGGACGGCCTCAACGAGACGCTCTCCGTGGCCGACACCCTGGCCGTGCTCGATGGGCGCGTGGCCCATGCCTTCCACGTCGAGGGAGGAGGCGGCGGGCACGCTCCCGACGTACTCACGCTGGCTGGTCGGGAGCACGTCATTGCCTCATCGACCAATCCGACGATCCCCTACGGGATCAACGCCGCGGCGGAGACCTTGGACATGGTGCTCTTCTGCCACGGGCTCGCCGCCGACCGGGAGAGCGACCTGCAGATCGCGCGGGCGCGCATCCGCGAGTCCACGATGGCTGCTGAGAACCGCCTGCACGACCTCGGGGTCATCCCCATCACGTCGTCCGACGCCCTCGGCATGGGGCGCGCGGGCGAGACCTGGTGGCGGACCTTCGCCATGGCCGACGCTCAGGCTGTCCAGTCAGGCGATCGCGACGGTGCATCAGGCGACGACAACGATCGCATCCTGCGCTACCTCGCCAAGATCACGGTCAACCCGGCAATCGCGCATGGTCTCGCCCACGAAGTGGGGCGACTCGCTGTGGGACACAGGGCCGACATCGTCGTGTGGGATCCGCGATCCTTCGCCGCGAAGCCGCAACTCGTGCTGGTCGCGGGCTATCCCGCCTGGGGGGCGACCGGTGATCCCAACGCAACCATCGACGGTGCAGAGCCGCTGCGGCTCGCTGAGCAGTTCGGCGCGCTCGGACGGGCACCGCGGGGACTCGGATCGATCATCACGAATGCACGAGCCGCAGCGCTATCGCCTCTGGATCGCCCGATGATCGTGACGCGCGGATGCCGGACCGTGCGTAGCAGCCACATGGTGCGTCACGGAGTACTGGGAGAGGTCGTCGTCTCTGCGGACGGGGAGGCCGTGACGTGGCAGGGAAGCCCGCTGCGGTGCTCCCCAATCGACACGGCCCCCCTGTCACGCGTCCACTACTGGTGAGCCTGGCGGCTCAGGCGTAGCGGGAGAAGATCGCGTCGATCTCCGCGCGCTCGGCCGGGGTCATCGCGCGCTCGCGCTCACGGTCCCACAGCTGGCGGAAGGTCAGTTCTGACTCGTTGTGCTTCTTGCGTCCAAACATGGCTCATCCTTTCCTCCGGGCCCAGGGCTGGCGCCCGGCCCGATCGATGGCCATGTGCCGACCAGCGCTCGGGCCTGGACCCGCGGCCCCTCGTGAGGGCCATGTAAACGGTGACATGAAGGGTCGGATCCCTGGGCCGAGGGGGTCTGCGGACGTGGTCCAGATCACGCGTGTCGCGCGGGGCCGCCCCATTGAGCGGTCGTGAGGAGCAGGGACTAGCTGTCCTGCCAGAGGGCAGAGCCGCGCTTCCACTCGGGCCAGGTGTAGTTCCAGTAGCCAGCCAGGTAGTCGTCGGTGCCGACCTTGTTAGAGGTCCCGGTGTACTCGGCCACGTCACCGAACTTGGTGTTGCGCCAGATCCACTGCATATCGGCGGGCCTCATGTTGGTGCAGCCGTGCGATGTGTTGGCATAGCCGATGCTGTAGTTCCACGGCGCGTCGTGGATGTATTCACCGTTGTCGTTCACTCGAATGCCGTATTCCACGGTGACATCCCAGCCCTCTTCGGGGTCAGGGTTGTAGAGACGCTTCGGGCTGATATGCGCGGTGAGGATCTTGGTGCCCGACTCCGTCTCCCAGCCAGCCATGCCGCCTGAGATATCGAACGTCTGCTCCTGCACGCCGTTGCGGGTGTACTTCATCGTGTGCTTGTTGAGGTTGACCTTCATGATGACCTGATCGCCCGTCTTGAAGCTGGACGACACCTTCGGTCCGTAGGCGCCCTTGGCTCCCTCGATCGAGCTGAGGTTGGCGTTGAGCGTGATGGTCGCATTGCCCGGCCAGTAGTTGCGCGGGCGGAAGACGGCCCTCTGCGAGTCGACCCAGAACCAGCCGGCCTCGCCGAAGACCTTGTCGGACGTCACCACGAGGGCCTTCTCGACCGCTTCCTTGTTGGTGATGGGGATACCGAAATCGACGACCAGGGGCACACCCGCACCCATGTTGTCGGCCTTCGGCCACACGTCCAGGGTGAAGGTCTTCTCGGCCCGATCCATCTTGAAGTTGGTCCTGCCCACGACGTTGCCGCTGCTGTCGGTGACAGTCACCCACAGTCGGCGGGCCGGCGGCAGATTGTCGGTAACCCACATCCGCGCCTTATCCGTCTCGCGCACGGCGATGACGAACTGGGCGTCCTTCTTGTCGATGATGCTGATGGTCGATCCCTCGGGCACATTGCGCATCTTCAGCACGGTGCCGGGCTGGAGCGTGATGACCTTGCTGCCGGTGGGCTTGCCCAGAGCCTTGCCCCCTGCCTCGAAGACCACGGGCCGCGTCGGCTTCGGCGGCGGGGGCGGGTCGATCCTGAAGTCAACCGGCTCAGAGGCCGCACCGACGCCGTCTGCGGTGACTGCACGCAGCGCCACGGAGTAGGGCTGTCCAAGCTGGATGCCGGTAATCGTCACAGGACTTGCCGTGACTGCAGGGTCGAACGGGACCCACTTGCCGCCCTGGTCGGACCACTCGTAGTTGAGGATCGCCTTGGTAGTGGCCGGGGGTGTGAAGGAGATGGTGACCGAATCAGCACCCGTGGTCGCCACGAGTGCGGTGGGCGCGGGCACGCTGGTGTCGACCGGCGGCTCCACGGGCACGTCATCGGCAGGCACGCTGACCGAAGCAGGCGATGCCATCGGGGTCGAGGTCTCCGCGAGCGCCGGCGCCTGCACGAGGCCGGCCGCGAGGGCTGCGGCTACGACAGCGATCGCAAGGCGGGCGGGTCGCACGGGTCCTCCTGGGGCTGTGGCGGCTTTGGCGTTCACAGCATTATGGGGGACCGAGCGGACCTAAGTCGCCCTGAGGGGATCAGCCCCGCAGTCGGCGCGTCGGGACTGTGAGCGCCATCACACGACGGGGGCTCGGGCGTTCCTGTCCCAGGGACGCCGGACTCACTCGATTCAGGCGCCCTGATCCCGCAGCATCCGGCGAAGGATCTTGCCCGAGGGCGACTTGGGGATGGCATCGGTGAAGACCACGTCGTGAACCACCTTGTACGTCGCCACGTGCTGGCGGGTGAAGTCGGTGATGTCGCCGGCCTCGATCTGCAGACCGGGCTTCAGGACGATGAAGGCCCGAGGCAGCTCTCCCGACTCGTCATCAGGGATACCGATGACGGCAGCGTCGGCAACCGCGGGGTGAGTGAGGAGCAGTGCCTCCAACTCGGCCGGGGCCACCTGGAAGCCCTTGACCTTGATGAGCTCCTTGACGCGATCGACGACGGTGAGGTGGCCGTCGGCGTCGATGAAGCCCACATCTCCGGTGTGCAGCCAGCCGTCCGAATCGATCGTGGCCGCAGTGGCCTCGGGGTTGTTGAGGTAGCCCTTCATCACCATGGGCCCGCGCACCCAGAGTTCGCCCTCGCCGCCCACGGGCTGGTCCTCGCCGGTGACGGGATCGACGATGCGGCACTCCGCGTTGGGCACCGTGACCCCCGACGTACCCGCCTTGAAGTGCCCCTGCGGGGTGAGGTGCGAGACCGGACTCAACTCCGTCATGCCATAGCCCTGGACCACCTCGCAGTTGATCCG
>JBEGMG010000370.1:0-8212 GCA_041183165.1 Actinomycetota bacterium
TCTCGGATATCACCGTCGGCCGTGTCGAAGAGTTGTCCGAGGGAGTCCTTGACGAGGACGCCGGCGTCATAGGTGGCCTTCGCGGCCGCAGCGGCCCGCAGCCACTCCAGTCCAGCGGAGACGGGATCTCCCGCTCCCTGGGCCGCGTCGACGTGGCCCATCGCCTCGTCCTTGGCGACACCTAAAGCGTCGAGGCGCTCTTGCAGGACCGGAATAGCCACTGCGGCGTCGACGTAGTCGATCGGGATTCCACCGAGGGCGGTGCCGAGTTCGTCGGCTGCGGCCTCGACGCCATCAAGTTGCCCGGGAATCTGCTGCTGGAATTGCTCTCCAATGGAAGCGGGATCCTCGGGGTCGTATTCCAACGAGCCCGCGACATCGACCACACTGGCGATGAGTGCGTCGCGGGCAGCGCACACCTCACCGGCCCACAGGATGATCTCGGGAGTGGGTGTCGGGGTGGGTGTCGGCGGCCGAGTGGGCGACGCCTGAGTCGGGGAGGCGCTCGGTCCCGTCCCTGCCGCGGGCTCGCTCTCGGCTCGCGTCGCCCAGATTCCGGCGGCCACCAGGAGGGCAACGAGAGCAACTGCCCCTACGGCCACGGCCCACTTCGGCATGACGGCCATCGTCCTCGCCCGGCCGCCCGGTGTCCACCGCGTTGCCCAGTGAGGCCGAGGGGAAGCCGCTAGGTTCGACCCATGACGACGCCGGCGGCCAGCCCGGATCTCACCCCCGAGCAGCGCAGGCGCCTGCGCACCTCACTCCTGTGGGTCGCTTTCATCGTCATGGTCATCGTCGGTCTGCAACTTCCCCTCCCCGACGTCGTCACGATCGGACCCACCTGGCTCGTCCCCTTCATCGAGCTCGCCGGCATCCCGATCGTGGCGGTTCTCTACCTCGTGGCCGGTGAACACAAGAGCCTCGTCACCGGCACGATGACGGGCTTCCTCATCTTCCTCGTGCTCGCCAGCGTCATGAACGCCGTCCTTCTCCTGATCAACCTCGTCAATGGCTACACCGAGTCCGGCGCTGCACTGCTCTTCGCCGGATTCGCGGTGCTCATCGTCAACGTGCTCAGTTTTGGCATCGTCTATTGGTGGATGGACGCCGGTGGACCTGTCGCGCGCATGACGGGCCGGGCGACGACAAAGGACTTCCTCTTTCCGCAGCAGGGAATGGACGGCATGGAGTCGTGGCAGCCTGCGCTCTTGGACTATCTCTTCACGGCGTACACCAACATCATCGCGTTCAGCCCCACGGACACGATGCCGCTGTCGCACCGGGTCAAGGTGCTCTTCGTCATCCAATCGTCCACCGCCGTGGTGACGATCGTGGTGACCCTGAGCAGGGCCATTAACCTCATCCCCGGAGCGACTCCCGGGTGATAGGCCCGGCTCTCACGCAGGCAGTCGCCATTCAGGAGCCCAAGTGGCTGCGCCCTCGACGAGGTCCGCACCGATCGCGCCGAGGATCGGCGTGAATTTGAATCCGTGGCCGGAGCAGGGCGACATGATCACCACCGGGCCGCGGCGGTCGAGGATGAAGTTGCTGTCATCGGTCATGGTGAAGAGACATGACGCCGCGGAGGCGATGTCGGTATCCGCTCCGGGCAGCCACCGGCGTGCGTAGTCGGCAGCGACGGCAATGGCCTCCTCGGGCACGTCGAGGGTGCGGGAATCGAGGTCCTCGATCACGTCCATCGTGTCGATGCCCACCTTGACTCCCTCACCGGGCGACTCCAGGCCGTATGCGCCGTAGGCGAAGGTGTGGTTGATCGCATCCGAGCCCACATGGTGCACAAAGGAGGGGAAAGCGAAGCCGGGACGAATGGCGAAGTGCACCGGGGCCTGCGCGGTCACCTGCAGCCGGGGAAGCGTGATGCCGAATGCTCCGAGGCCCGCAAGCTCGGGGAGCCATCCGCCGGCGGAGACCACCACTGCACGAGCCGTGAGATCGCCGTGCGCCGTGAGGACGCGCACTCCCTCTCCCTCGGGTTCGATGGCGAGGGCTGGCTCATCGAAGCGCAGCGCCGCACCGGCTTCCTCCGCGAGGCGCAGCAGTACGTCGATCGTGCGATCCGCGAAGACCCGGCCACCGTCAGGCGAGAAGATGACCGTCTCGTCGAAGTCCATGCCGGGCCAGCGCTCGCGCGCCTGATCTGGCGTGAGCCGGTCGAAGGCCCAGTCCCCCGCCCGCAGCGTCGCCTCGATCTCGTCGATCGCGGTCGGGAAACCGTGGTCGAGTTGGCCCGTCTGCTCGAGCAGGGTCGCACCCGACTCGCGCTCGAGTTCCCGCCACATCGGGAGCGCCTGCGCGGCAAGACGCGAGTAGAGGGGCTCGCGATAAGCCACGCGGAAGATGCGCGTCGCACCGTGCGAGGAGCCCCAGGCATGACCCCGACCGAAGCGCTCGAGGAGCACGACCTCGCGTCCCCGCCGCGCGAGATGCCACGCGGTGGACGCGCCAGCGGCTCCCGCTCCGATGACGATGACGTCGGCGTCCATGGGGAGAGCCTAGGGCGTGGTTTGCGCCCCCAGCGCCGCTTGGGCGGCCATGGGGTTGCGCATGATCTCGTGGAAGCGCTCCGCATCGTTGGGGACCTCCCCACCAGCCAGACGGCCCGATGCGACGGCCTGGGTGAAGGCGGCGTAATCGCTGGAGACCTGATCGGCGTAGCGGAGAGCGAAGGCGCGAATGGCCTCGTCGAACACCGCGGATCCCCCCAGGTAGGCGGAGATGGCGATCGCGTCGCCCGTGCGCGCATGAGCACGCGCGAGCACGTGCCCGCACAGCTCGGCGTACGCCGACATACCCGCCGGGACGAAGCCGGAGGGATCGGGCGACCACTTCATGTCACGTAGCTGGCGGACGTAGTACTCCCGCCCTAACTTGCCCGTCACCCAGCCGAGGAACGAGTCGCTCGCCGCCTGCATGAGCCGCTGGCCCTCGACCACGCGCTCGCCCATCTGCGCGTACGCCGACGGAGCGGTGTAGGGCTCGAGCACGGAGTGCTGGGCCTGCTTCAACTGCAGCGTGAGGATGTCATCGGCATCGCGGCCCTGCAGGAGGAGCACCCAGGCGAGCAGGCCCACACTGCCCACGCCGACCACCTTGTGACCCAGATCGATGACTTCGTAGCGCTCGAGCAGGGCACGACGATCCGGTGCCAGGCTCTCGAGATAGCCGGGCAGGGAGCCGGTGATGAGGGTCCGAGCCATGGTGTCATCGGGCACCCGCACGAGGAGCGGTGGCTCATTGATGAATTCACGCCGGCCATCCACGACGGTGGTGAGCTTGCGCACAGCGGTCCATGCGGTGCGCGCCTGCGCCTTGGCGACGGTCCGGCGCACCGCCTTCTCCCCCAGCTTGCCACCCGAGCGCTGACCCCAGGACTCCATCGCGGAGGCATCGACGCGGTCATACCAGATGTCGATCTCCTTCATGGCGGCGTACTGCGCCATGGAGAGGCGATACTGGCGCGCACTGGCCAGCGCTGCGTCGGCAACCACATCGTCGGAGAAACCATTGTCGCGAGCAGCGAGCACGAACGACGTGGCCAGGCGCTTGACATCCCACTCGAAGGGACCCGGGTTGGTCTCATCGAAGTCGTTGACATCGAAGACCGGCACGCGATCCGGTGCGGCGAAGAGACCGAAGTTGGACAGGTGGGCGTCGCCGCATAGCTGGACCTCGAGCCCGCTCGAGGGCGCGGAGCCGAGATCGCTCGCCATGATGATCGCGGTACCGCGATAGAAGGTGAATGCGCTCGCACCCATGCGCTCGTGACGCAGGGGCAGCAGGGCGGGCATCCGCGACTTCTCCTGCTCCTCCAACAGGGCGATGGGATCCGGTCGGTCGGCGGCAGGCTCGTAGACGCCCTGAGACTTGCGCGGCATGGCCTCGCGGGCTGACTTGCCACTCGCCGTGCGCTCGGCCGGCGTGCGGTACGTGCCGAAGGCGAAGGTGATCGGAGATTCAGCCTGCGTGGTCATGCCCGGAGCGTACGTCCTGCCGCAGCGAGCCCGGGGGCCGTGGTGCGCTTCGGGTCGAGTGGCGTGACCAGCCGTCGTGAGGCCCCGCGCCAACCCGTGGCCTTGCGGACGGCGCGGTCGACCTGGTCCGCCGTGCGCCATGCCTCCGCGGCGACGGCTGGGTCGACCGGGCCGGGGCCATAGAGCGCAGGCCCCGCCAGGCGCGCAAGCGTGACCACGTGCCACTGCACGTCGTCCGGCAGATCCGGGGGGTACTCCGCATCGGGCGCGGGCGCATACGAGAGCGGAAGCGGTAGCCATGACTCGGCGAGGAGGAGTCGCGCCCACTGCCACGCACCGGCCACATCAGCCCGGGGATCCCCGCTGTCGCGCAGGCGACGTCTGATCGCACGTCGACGCACGGCGACGTACACGACCCATGCGATCGCGAGGAGTACGACGAGGACGGGGATGATCAGCAGCCACGGGATCGACGCACTCTCCTGCACCGCGGCGCCGCCGTCTGCGGCGTCGCCACCCGAGGCGTCACCGGAACCGCTGCCCGAGGGTGACGGCGAGGGATCGGGCTCCGGCTGCTGCGGCACCTCGTCGGGGGTAAGCGGATGCACCACCGCGGGCCGCCCGGCAGCGACATCCTGCGGACTTGGCTGGAAGGCCACCCAGCCGAGTCCCTCGAGTCGCGCTTCCGGCCAGATGCTCGTCTCGGAGGCCAGCACCGTGCGCACGTCGTCCACTGATTCCTCCGCAGCAGGCGGGAAGCCGATGGCGATGCGCGTGGGCACCCCCCAGGAGCGCGCGATGAGCGCCCAGATCGCGGCGTACTGCTCCTGGAATCCCACGCCCTCGGCGAGCACCCGGTCGAGGCCGGCGTAGGAGCGATCGGGTGGTCCTGCCGCGAGCGCCTGCGGCGGTGCCGATGAGTAGCGCGGATCGCGCAGTTTCTCGCTGAGCAGCGTGAGACGCTGCCAGGTGCCGTCGGCTTCCTCTGCCACCAGGTCGGCGAGCGCCGCCAAGGTGCCGGTGAGCGGCCCGGGGATCGCCACCGCGGGGTCGAGGTTGGTGCCCAGCGCCGGCTCGGCTGCCCTCACGGTCTCGCGGTCGGCGACGGCGAGGGAGTAGCGGATGTCGAAGGAGTAATCGATGGGAGAGGAGATCGCGGCGACGATCCCGGTCGCGGGGTCTGCGCGCGTGGCGACCGGCGAGAGCACCTGGTCGACGCGCTGGGGCACGGGCACCCACTGCCCCGGCATGCCGACTCCGACGGTGACGCGCGTGCTCGCGGAATAGGTCTCCTGCGGAGTGCCGACTTCCTCGGGCGGGATGTCGTCGCCGGCGACGCCGTAGGTGGGTGGGCTGAGCCACGCGATGCCGTTGTAGGTCGCGAATGTCGCCCAGGTGGGCCGATTGAGTGGTGAGTCCGGGCTCGTCGACGCGGTGAAGAGCACGCGTCCGGCCTCGGCGGGATCGAGCTGCCAGCGCGCAGCGACGAGGAAGGGGTCGGGGACTCCGCCGTCGGTGCGCGACTCGGGTGCGTTGGAGGAGAAGAGGTCGAGAGTGCGGGGCACCTGATGGGGCAGGGAGACCGAGACGGCGTACGTCGCGAGGGCGGCCACGGTGATGGTGAGGACGGTGAGGACCTCGGCCCAGCGCGCGGGTCGCACCGCACCCTCGCCGTTCCAGGGCCCGAGCAGGATGAGGAGCAGGGCGAGCGCGAGGCCGGTGAAGGCGGTGAGCACACCGGCCTCGATCGTGCCTGTCATGCCTGCGGCGAGGGCCCCCGACAGCAGACCGAGTGCGGGCAGTGCGGCGGCTGCGGGGCGCGGTCCGAGCACGAGGACCTGTCCGAGCCAGGTGCCGATGAGGATGGAGCCGCTCAGCATCGCGCTCACGAGCACCGACTCGGGGGCATAGCCACCGGGGCCGACGAGGATGCCGATGAAGACTCCCACCAGGGCTACGCCGAGTCCGGCCCAGCGCCCGAGTGCGATCGATACCGCCATGACGGCGATGACCAGGGGCGCGAAGACGAATCCGGTGAGGCTGCCCTCGATGATGAGCGGCATCGCGAGCGCGACCAGCAGTGCCGGCAGCGCCGCGACCACGCCGAGTCCCCAGCGCTGGCCCGATGGCCGAGGCGGTGCGACCTGCTCGCGCGGGCGCGCGTGCACGCGGGTGGTGCTCATGGCCGCATCACCGACAGTGCCGGGATGCGATCCCACCAGCCCAGCACGCCCTGGCCGCGCACGACGATGGTCGTCGCCCGATTGGATCGCAGCAGGCGCGTGTCGACGCCGGATGCCCCTCGCTCGACGAGCGCGAGGAGGTCGAGGACCGCGGTGGAGCGACCGCCGCCATGGGATGCCCGCTCCCCCGATGTCGTCACCACCTCGACGTCGAGCCCGGATGATGAAGCCACAGCCGCGAGCGAGGCGATGAAGTCGACGGCCTCCTCGAATTCCTCGGCCGAGGTGTAGGCGCGCTCTTCGGCGACGAGCACGAGCGTGATGCGCGGACGCGTGACATCGACGTACTGCCGCATCATCAACTTGCCGGTCTTGGCGGAGGAACGCCAGTGCACATGACGGAGTTCGTCGCCGATGACGTATTCGCGGAGCGTGGCGAAGGTCGTCGTGCCCATCTCCGCCGATCCCCCGAAGTCGGCGAGCGCCGACGGGAGCGCGGCGAGGGAGACGGGCCGCACCCGGGGCACGACGAGCATGGCAACGCCCTCGACCTCTCCGACGCGTCGGCGCATGAGACCCCACGGGTCGACGCGCTCGAGCACCCAGGGTCCGAGGCTGACGGGTCCGCGTCGATGCGTGGGCACAGGGATATCGGCGTGCACGCCGGTGGCATCCCACACCACCGGATGGGACGAGTCGCTGCCCCGAAGGCGCAGTCCCCGCCGATGAGCCCTCGAGGCGTCGACGTCGACCCGCACGATCGTGTCGGACAGGCGCTCGACGCGCGGCGGGGCGAGCGCGAGGGCAAAGACGGGGCCACCGCCGGAGATGAGGAAGAAGGAGACGACGAGCAGGAGCAGCGCACCGACTGCCAGACCGACGCCCTCGGGATAGCCGAGGGCAAGCCCGAGGGTCGCCGACGCGACGACGACGATGAGGGCACCCCAGCCGCGGGCGGTGAGCCGCGCGCTCACCCGACCGGCACTCCTGAGACAACCTGCTCGATCACCTGGGCACGCACATCCGTGTCGGCCTCCACATCGGCGAGCACGAGGCGGTGAGCCAGCACGGGCACGGCGAGGCGCTGTACGTCGACCGGCGAGACGTAGGTGCGTCCCGCCATCGCCGCGGCCACCTGGGCTGCGCGCAGCAGGCCGACGCTGCCGCGCGGACTGGCACCGAGGCGCACCCCGGGGGTGGTGCGGGTCGCGGAGACCAGCCGCACGACGTACTCCATGACGGAGTGGTCGACGTGCACGCTGCGAGCGAGGGCGACCATGCGGCGCACATCATCGGCACCGCCCACTGGCGCAAGCTCATCGACGCTCAGGCCGCGGTGGCTGTTGGCGAGCACCTGCACTTCGGACTCGAGGTCGGGATAGCCGATCGACACGGACATGAGGAAGCGATCGAGCTGTGCCTCGGGCAGAGGAAACGTGCCGTCCATCTCGATGGGATTCTGCGTCGCGAGCACGATGAAGGGGCGGGGCACCTGATGCGTGACGCCATCCACGGTGACGGTGCGCTCTTCCATCACCTCGAGCAGTGCGGACTGGGTGCGCGGCGAGGCACGGTTGATCTCATCAGCCAGCACGACATGGGCGAAGACAGGACCCTGGTGGAACTCGAAGCTTCCTGAACCCTGATGGAAGATCGACACACCGGTGACGTCACTGGGCAGTAGGTCCGGCGTGAACTGGATGCGATGCCATGACATGCCCAGGGTCGCCGCGATGCTGCGGGCGAGCGAGGTCTTGCCGACACCGGGCACGTCCTCGAGGAGCAGGTGCCCCTCGGCCAGCAGGCAGGTCACGGCGAGGGAGATGACCTCGCGCTTGCCCTGGATGAAGCCGGCGACGTTGTCGATGATGGCCTCGGCGTTGGCGGCGAAACGCGCCGCTTCCTCGGGGGACAGGGGGGCCTCCGCACTCATCCCGCCACCCTAGGGGAGCGCAGCGTGCTCAGACCCCCGACTCGGGACCTTCGGCACCTCCCGCGACTCGGGACCTTCGGCCCCGTGCCCGGGCCCTCCGACCC
>JBEGMG010000371.1:0-6334 GCA_041183165.1 Actinomycetota bacterium
GGCCTCGGAGATTGCGGCGTACGCCGACCGGCACCCCCTTGTGCGCGCGTAGTCTGGCCACATGGCCATCCTCTCGGCGCCCCCCGCGTCCGCTTCCCTGATTTCGCGCCTCGCCGTCGCACCCGATGCCGACACCCGCGATGTGCACGCGCCTTTCACGGGCGAGTTGCTCTACCGCCTGCCACTCGCCACCGAGTACGACGTTCAGAGCGCCGCGGGGCGGGCCCGCTCCGTGCAGCGCGAGTGGGCCGAGCGGCCGGTGCGCGATCGAGTGCGGATCATGCGTCGCTTCCACGATCTCGTAATCGCCAAGCGCGACGAAGCCCTCGACCTGCTGCAGTGGGAGGTGGGGAAGTCGCGCGCGGACGCTCTCGAGGAAGTGCTCGACGTCGCCGTCGTGACCCAGTACTACACGCGCACCGCCGCGAAACTTCTGCGCAGTCGGCGGGTGCGCGGCGCACTGCCCGTGCTCGTCGGCGTGGAGGAACTGCGCAAGCCGGTCGGGCTCGTGGGCATCATCGCGCCCTGGAACTACCCGCTCACGCTCGCGGCAAGTGACGCGGTGCCCGCGCTGCTCGCAGGCAATGGCGTCCTCCTCAAGCCCGATCCGCAGACGACACTGGTGGCGGCGTGGGTGCTCGAGCAGATGCTTCTCGCCGGCCTGCCCGACGGGCTCATGGCCATCGTGCCCGGCGAGGGTCCCGTGGCCGGCCCACTCATCATCGACACTGTCGACCACGTGATGTTCACTGGATCCACCGCGACCGGTCGGGTCGTGGCCGAACGCTGCGCCAAGAGGCTCATCGAGTGCACGCTCGAACTCGGCGGCAAGAACGCCATGATCGTGCGAGCCGACGTAGACCCTGCCAAGGCTGCCGAGACGGCGGTGCGCGCCTGCTTCGCCAATGCCGGCCAACTATGCATCTCGATGGAGCGCATCTACGTCAACGTCGATGTCTACGACGCGTTCATCGCTCATTTCATCCCTCGAGTGCTATCCATGAGCATCGCATCCGGGCCGGGATGGCAGGGCGACATCGGCTGCCTCGTGTCTCCCGTGCATCTCGAACGCGTGAAGGCCCACGTCGATGAAGCGGTTGCCCAGGGTGCCACCGTCCTCGCCGGTGGCAGGGCTCGCCCCGACATCGGACCACTGGCCTTCGAGCCCACCGTCCTCGCCGACGTCACTGAATCGATGACGCTGTGTCGCGAGGAGACCTTCGGTCCTGTCGCAGCGGTCTACCCCGTTCACGACGACGAAGAAGCCGTGCGCCGCGCCAATGACACGACGTACGGCCTCAACGCCTCCATCCTCACGCGCGACCTGCGCGCCGGCAGGCGCCTGGCCCGCCGACTGCGCACCGGCTCGGTCAACGTCAATGAGGGCTACGCCGCGTCCTGGGGATCCACTGCTGCGGCCATGGGCGGCGTCGGGGACTCCGGCCTGGGGCATCGGCACGGCGAGGGCGGACTGCTCAACTACACGGAGCCCCAGGCGATCGCCACGCAGCGACTTCTCGGCTTCGGCCCCCAACTCGGCCTCGACGCGCAACGATGGGGCCAATTCCTCGCCACAGCGGTGGGCACAATGGGTCGACTTCGGCTCTAGGCTCGTTTCGGATCATTGGGAGGCTCATGGTGTCCGGGTACGACTACGACGTCCTGGTTGTGGGCTCTGGCTTCGGCGGATCGGTGTCCGCGCTGCGGCTCACCGAGAAGGGCTACCGCGTCGGTGTCCTCGAGGCGGGGCGGCGCTTCACCGATGCCGACTTCCCCAAGACCTCCTGGCGCCTGCGCCGGTTCCTGTGGGCGCCGGCACTGGGATGCACGGGCATCCAACGCATCCACGTCCTCAAGGACGTGGTGGTGCTCGCAGGTGCGGGCGTCGGCGGGGGATCGCTCGTCTACGCCAACACGCTGTACGTCCCGCCGAAGCGCTTCTTCGAGGACAAGCAGTGGGCGCACATCACGGATTGGGCGAGCGAACTCGCTCCGTACTACGACCAGGCTTCGCGCATGCTCGGAGTGGTCACGAATCCCACGATGACCCCCAGCGACGTGGTCATGAAGGCGGTGGCCGATGAGATGGGTGTCGGTCACACCTTCCAGATGACACCGGTCGGCGTCTACTTCGGCGATGGCCCCGGTGTGACCAAGGCGGATCCGTTCTTCGGCGGTGTGGGTCCCGAGCGCACCGGGTGCACCGAGTGCGGCGAGTGCATGACCGGCTGCCGGCACAATGCCAAGAACACCCTGCCCAAGAACTACCTCGGCCTGGCTGAGGCTGCCGGTGCCGTGGTCCATCCGCTTACGACGGTGACCTCCATCGAGCCGCGTCCGGGTGGTGGTTACACCATCACGACCAAGCGCACGGGCAGCCTCTCGCGGCGCACCCGGACCTTCACCGCCGAGCAGGTCGTCATGGCCGCGGGCACCTACAACACCCAGAAGCTCCTCCATCGCATGAAGGACGAGGGCAAGCTGCCCCGTCTGTCGCGCATGCTGGGCCGCCTCTCGCGCACCAACTCCGAATCGATCCTGGGTGCCGTGGCGAAGTCGCCGGATGCGGACTACACCCGCGGAGTCGCGATCACCTCGAGCTTCTTCCCCGACGACGTAGGCACCCATGTCGAGCCGTGCCGCTACGGCAAGGGCTCCAACTCGATGGGCCTCCTCCAGTCGGTCATCACCGTCCCGCGCCCGGGTGAGCCGCGCTGGCGCACGTGGACCAAGGAGATTTGGCGTCAACGTGCCAATGCGGCGTACCTCGTCAACGTGCGCAAGTGGAGCGAGCGTGCGGTGATCTCCCTCGTCATGCAGCCGGTCGACAACTCCCTCACCCTCGCGGGCAAGCGGGGCCGACTCGGCTGGCGCCTGGCGACCAACAAGGACGAGTCCAATCCGGCGCCGTCGTACATCCCCATCTCCGACGAGGTCGTGCACCGGATCGCCGATCAGATCGATGGTGTCGCGGGATCCAATGCCTTCGACAACTTCGATGCCGTGATGACCGCTCACTTCGTGGGTGGGTGCGTCATCGGTGCTGATGAGGATTCCGGTGTCGTGGACGCCTATCACCGGGCCTTTGGGCATCCCGGACTGCACATCGTCGATGGCTCCGCGATCACCGCCAATCTGGGCGTCAATCCCTCGCTCACGATCACGGCTCAGGCAGAGCGCGCTATGGCGATGTGGCCCAATAAGGGTGAAGCCGATGATCGTCCCGAGCTGGGTACGTCGTACGTCGCGCTCGAAGCTGTGGCGCCCAAGAACCCGGTCGTCCCCGAACACGCTCCCGGAGCACTGCGGCTGCCGATCGTCGAGGTCCGCTAGGAGGTGCCGGCCCGTTCGGTGCGACCGACGGTCCTCGGTCAACTTCGTTCGTCGCGCCGCTTTGCGGCCCTCATGCTCATCTTCCTGCCCGCGGCAGCGACACTGGGAGCCAAGGAGCGGGCTCGCCTCGACTATGTGACGGAAGCGTTCGGAGACGCGCGCGGAATAGGAACCGTTGCCGTCGTCATGGCGGTCTCGCTGGCCGTCGGCGGCGTTGTCGCCGGAGTGCTCGCGGATCGGATGCGTCCGCAGTGGGTCCTCTTTGCCGGCATCTGCGTGACAGCGCTCGTCAATCTGGCCACCGGCCTGGCGCTGCTCGATGGCCCGCTCTCCATCGTTCGCGTCGTGGTGAGCACGGCAGTGGAGTGGTTGTCGGCGGGGGTCATCATCCCATCTCTGCTCAAGGTGCAAGCGAACTTGGTGCCCCATGATGCCCGCGGTTCCGCAGAGATCGTCAATGTCCTGCGCCTTGGTTTCGGCGGCATCACCGGCATCCTGCTCGCCTCGTACAGCCCGAGCTCTGCAGTCACAGTCCTTGCCTGCGCGGCTGCCATGGCGGGCGTGGGGATCGGTGAGTTGCTGGTTACGCGCGGATTGCCTGCGCCCGCAACGTCCGTCGCCCCCGGACATTCGAGGATGAGTCTGTGGTCTGTGCTCCGGAGCAATGGTTCGCTTCGCCGTGTCGTCGTCGCCGATCTTGTGCTGACGTTCGCGATCCCCACACAGCTGTCCAATTCCGTCCTCGTAGAGGAAGGGGACGTCATTCTGGTCCTGCCAGTGCTACTCAACGGTGTCGTCGGCGTCCTGGTCGGTCGCCTTACGCTTCTCTACACGGGATCCCTTGGCGATGTACGACGAGCCCTTCTCATCAGCTTCGGCCTCTATACCATCATTGCCATCGTTGCTGTGCCGGCGGCATTGAGCGGCCTCCTTCTCGAGCGTGCTGAGCTTGCCAGCATCGGCATCTTCCTGGGGAGTTCCCTGTCGGCGTTCGCTCTCGGCATGCTCAGTGCGCTGGTTCAGCAGCTGGTTCCCGATGACATCCGAGGTGTCCTTTCGGGTTCGATGGCAGCGGCGCGCAGCCTGCTCGTGGGGGGCTCGGCGGCGCTACTTACCATCGTGATCGTTCCGCTGAGTAGCGAGGCGGTCCTCATGGTCGTCGCTGTACTGGCCGTCGCTGCCCTTGCTGCCGTCCGTGGCTTCTCCGGGATCACGGCCCGCGCGCGGTGAGGGCCGGTCCCGAAGGACCGGCCCTCACTGGTGGAGTGGTTCTAGATGCCCGCTGCGGTGGCCACCGCGCGCTTGGTGAGCACCTTGGCGAGGTGCTCACGGAACTCCGCCGACGCGTGCAGGTCGCTCGTCGGCCGAGTGCCGTCTGCGGCATTGGCCGCGGCGGCAGCGATCGCATCGGACGTGGCGGCCGCCCCAGCTAGAGCAGCCTCGACGCTGCTGGCGCGCACGGGCGAGGGGCCCATGTTCGTCAGTGCGACCCGTGCCTCGGAGATCGTGCCGTTCTGCCGCTTGACGGCAGCCGCGACACCCACCGTCGCCCATGCCTGGGCGGTGCGGTTGAACTTCTCGTAGTGCGTGCTCCACCCGTCGCCGAGCTTGGGCACCTTGACCGCGACAAGGATCTCCTCGGGCTCGAGAGCGCTCGTGAAGTAGTCGACGAAGAAGTCCTTCGCCGCGATCTCACGGGTGCCCTTCGGTCCCTTGGCGACCATGGTCGCGTCGAGGGCCAGCGCCACGGTCGGCAGATCGCCGGCCGGATCGGCGTGGGCAAGGGATCCGCCGAAGGTGCCGCGATGCCGGATCGCCGGATCGGCCACCGTGGCCGCCGCCTGGGCGAGCAGCGGTGCGTGCTGCTTCACCAGGGCGTCGTTCATCACCTCGTAGTGCGTCGCGTTGGCGCCGACCACGAGGTGATCGCCTCCGTCGGTCACGCCCTTCATCTCCGCGATGGAGCCGATGTCGACCAGGGTGGTCGGCGCGGCCATGCGCAGGCGAAGGACCGGCATGAGGGACTGGCCACCTGAGATGACCTTGCCGTCCTCGCCAGCCGCGGCGAGGGCCGAGATCGCCTCGTCGACGGTGCCGGGCCGGACGTAGTCGAATGCGATGGGAATCACTTCGCACCTCCCTGTGCGGCCTGGATCGCTCGCCAGACGTTCTCCGGCGTGGCCGGCATCTTGACGTCGTTGACGCCCATGGGGCGCAGCGCGTCGACGATGGCGTTGATGATGGCCGGTGGTGACGCGATGGCTCCGGCCTCGCCCACACCCTTGGTGCCCAACGGGTTGGTGGACGACGGTGTCACCGTGCGATCGGTGGTGAAGTTCGGCAGGTCTGCCGCGCTCGGGATGAGGTAGTCGGCGAAGCTCGCGGTGAGCAGATTGCCGTCGGAGTCGTACTCCACTCCCTCATAGAGCGCCTGACCGATTCCACACGCGATGCCGCCGTGCACCTGGCCCTCGACGATGAGGGGATTGACCTGGACGCCGACATCGTCGACCGCGACGTAGCTGCGGATCTTCGACTTGCCGGTCTCCGTGTCGACCTCGATCGCGCACAGATGGGTGCCATGCGGGTACGAGAAGTCGTCAGGGTCGACCGTTGCCTCCGCCTGCAGGGTCGGCTCGACGCCGTCCGGCAGGTTATGTGCGGAGAAGGCCTCGAACGCTACCGCGGCAAGCGGCTGCGACTTGGCCGGGTCTCCCTTGACGCGGAAGGCGCCCTGGATGAACTCCAGATCGTCGACCGAGCACTCGAGCTGGTGAGCTGCGATGACCTTGGCCTTCTCGACCAGGCGCTCGGCCGCCTTCTTGATCGCCTGGCCACCGACCGCGAGCGAGCGCGAGCCGTAGGTGTCCATGCCGTAGGGAGCCCGACCGGTGTCGCTGTGGACCACTTCGATGTCCTCGACGGGAACGCCGAGGATGCTCGCGGCGATCTGGCTCCAGGCCGTCTCGTGTCCCTGGCCGTGCGGCGAGGTGCCCGTGAT
>JBEGMG010000372.1:0-3878 GCA_041183165.1 Actinomycetota bacterium
CGAGGAAGACAAGATCCGCGCCCTGCGCGATGCGGGCTACGACATGGATCTCGGTGGCGCCGACATCACGAGCGTGCAGTACCAGAACGCCAACAACTCCGTCCGCGTCTCCGACGAGTTCATGAAGGCCGTCGAGGATGGCACCGACTTCGGCCTGCGCGGCCGCAAGACCGGCGAGGTCATCGAGACCGTCGACGCCAAGCAGCTCTTCCGCAAGATGAGCGAGGCGGCGTGGGCATGCGCCGATCCCGGCATCCAGTACGACGACACGATCAACGACTGGCACACCAACCCCGAGACCGGGCGCATCACGGCGTCCAACCCATGCTCGGAGTACATGAGCCTGGACAACTCCTCCTGCAATCTCGCGTCGCTTAACCTCCTGAAGTTCCTCAAGGAGGACGGCACCTTCGACGCGGAGAGCTTCCGCCGCGCGGTGGAGTTCGTCATCACCGCGATGGACATCTCCATCTGCTTCGCCGACTTCCCGACCGAGGCGATCGGCCGCACCACGCGCGACTACCGCCAGCTCGGCATCGGCTACGCCAACCTCGGCGCCCTGCTCATGGCCGTGGGCCTGCCCTACGACTCCGACGGCGGCCGTGCGCTCGCGGCGTCGATCACCTCGCTCATGACCGGCACGTCGTACCGCCGGTCGGCGGAGCTCGCCGGCGTGGTCGGCCCCTACGAGGGCTACGCCCGCAACGCCGAGGCGCACAAGCGCGTCATGCGCAAGCACGCCGCGGCGACCGACTCGGTGCGCACCTCCACCAGCCTGGACGCCGATGTCCTCAAGCTCGCCGAGAAGGAGTGGGCCGAGTGCCTGCGCGTCGGCGAGGTCAACGGCTGGCGCAACGCCCAGGCCTCGGTCCTGGCGCCCACCGGCACCATCGGCTTCATGATGGATTGCGACACCACCGGCGTCGAGCCCGACTTCTCCCTGGTGAAGTTCAAGAAGCTCGTCGGCGGCGGCTCGATGCAGATCGTCAACCAGACCATCCCGCTGGCCCTCAAGCGCCTCGGCTACACCGACGAGACCATCGAGGCCATCGTCGAGTACATCGGCGAGAACGGCCATGTCGTCGACGCCCCCGGCCTCAAGACCGAGCACTACGCGGTCTTCGACACGGCGATGGGCCAGCGCGCCATCACCCCGATGGGCCACGTGCGCATGATGGCCGCGGTGCAGCCCTTCCTCTCCGGTGCGATCTCCAAGACGGTCAACATGCCCGAGACGGCGACCATCGAGGAAGTCGAGGAGATCTACTTCCAGGGCTGGAAGCAGGGCCTGAAGGCGCTCGCGATCTACCGCGACAACTGCAAGGTCGGCCAGCCGCTCTCCGACGCCAAGGCCAAGTCGGCCGATGTCGAGGAGACCGTCATCGTCGAGGGTCGTCCGGTGCGCAAGCGCCTGCCGAAGTCGCGTCCGTCGCGCACCACGTCGTTCAGCGTCGCTGGTGCCGAGGGCTACATGACGGCCGGCTCCTACCCCGATGACGGCCTGGGCGAGGTCTTCCTCAAGCTCGGCAAGCAGGGCTCCACGCTCGCCGGTGTCATGGATGCCTTCTCCATCGCGATCTCGATCGCGCTGCAGTACGGCGTGCCGCTGGAGGCCTTCGTCTCGAAGTTCGTCAACATGAAGTTCGAGCCGGCCGGCCTCACCGACGATCCCGATGTGCGCATGGCGCAGTCGATCATGGACTACGTCTTCCGCCGCCTCGCGCTGGATTACCTGCCCGAGGAGAAGCGTGCGGAGCTCGGCATCTACACCGCCGAGGAGCGCGCAGCGACAGTCGCGGCGACCTACGGTGGCCCGTCTGCCGCAGCGGTCGTCGAGGACGAGGTCGTCGCCGACGCGGTGGTCGAGGAGACCGTGAGCGCTGCTGCGACCCCGGCCGAGGTGCCCGCCAATGTGCACTCCTCAGCGGAGCTGCTCGAGGCGATCACCGGCACGGCATCCGACGCTCCGCTGTGCATGACCTGCGGCGTCAAGATGCGCCCCGCCGGCTCGTGCTACGTCTGCGAAGGCTGCGGGAGCACTTCCGGCTGCAGCTGATGTAGATGGACATTTAATGTCACCGCTCAGATGGACATAGGTGACATTCGAATGGACATGGATGACATTCGGATGGACGTCGATGACATTGCGGCAGTAGTGACATGAAAGAGGGCCCCGCAACCGAACCTGGTTGCGGGGCCCTCTGTATGCCTGCGCGGATCTCAATGGGTCGGGCAGAAGCAGGGAAGTTGCATTCGTGGCGACGCCTTCGGTGTGCACGCGCTTACCCCGGGGGAGTTGCGTCGAGCGGCCTTCGCCTCCAGCGAAAGTTGGCTGAAACTGCCGCGATAGAGCGGTTAGTGGCCTGCACAGCGGTAGACGTACCATCCGTCCCCGACCCGTCGCGACCTCACCTATTTGCCTTCGGCTGAGGTTGCAGGCGCGTCGTCGAGCTGACTGCTCCTCAGGAAGAGAATGGCGAGCGGCGCAAAGGCAAAGGGTGACGACAAGGCTCCGCACACGAAGTCCAGCACCCAACCCGTGAGCAAGAGCCCAATCCCAGCCTGCAGCAGCGCGCCCACTCCTCCGGCAACGATCTGCACGATCACGAAGAGGGCAAGAACGGCGAAGAAGCGCGGGCGGACGAGCTGGGCCGAACGACGTATAGCACCCGTAAGTGACCGACCCTCGATGATGATGCTCCCCATGAGGCACTGGCCCAGGATGAGAACGATCACACCTGGGATCACGAGCAAGGCCACACCCGTGAAAACCGCGACAGCCCACAGAGCCGCGGCACACAGCAGCAGCGGGAACTTGCGAAGGAGGGCGCCGAACGCCGCCCCCACGGCGCCCTTCTCACCGTGCTCCCATCTGTTGATGGCCACGATGGCCGCTGCCTTCGCCAGCGGAGTGATGAGTGCAATCGCAGGGAGTCCGAAGAGGAACTGCAGGAAAGCGTTGTCGGCATGAGAAGAGGCCGCCCGAAGCAGGGTGAGCGGTACCTCCGCTATCAGGGCAATGAGCACCAGGGCCGGGAAATGGCGCAACGCGGCGCTCCAGCCCTGGCTCAACCATGTCCACAGTTGCTGCATGGACGACGGCGCCTCGGAGATTGGAGGATCGGTACCCATAGGAATAACGATACCAATGTACGCAAATACTGTCGTATCCTCTCGGTCGCGGAGGAAGATGGCGGTACCGTCGTCTCGTGACTCCGGCACCGCGTTCCCGTGGACGACCCTCCTCCATCTCAACAGAGGACGTCGTCGCGGCCGCCATCAGCCTGATGGACTCGGTCGGGATCGAGGCGCTCACGATGCGCGGGCTCGCCGGCGCCATGGGTATCGCACCCATGACGCTCTACCGGCATGTCCCCGATAAGCACTCGCTTTTGGCGCTACTGCCCGACGCGCTCCTTGCCGATGTGGCCCGCGAGGCATGTCGTAAGCGCAGGGCGCTTCCCGCACTCCGGGCGATTGCCTATGGTCTCGCGGATGTGCTGCAGGAACACCCCGGCTCGGCTGCGCTCTTCACTCAGCCTGAGAGCGGACCTCACATGCGCCACGCAGCGGAACATGTCACCGGGCTGCTCGTCGCCGAGGGCCTTACTCCCGACCAAGCGAACGTCGCCCTCAGGGCCACGGTCGCTCAGGCCGTAGGCGAGGTGCTCACGATGCATGGCGCCGTGGACCTTGGTGGTGTCGACCTCTTGCTCGAGGGTGTCCAGGCAAGGCTGACGTCTGGGAAGGCGCCCTGACGAACGCGATCTACGACGGGATCCATGTCACTCCAAGTCTCCAATGTCACCATGTCCACGTTGGACGGACATTGGATGTCCATCCACAGCTGATGTAGACAGTCCCTGCGTGTCAGTGGC
>JBEGMG010000373.1:0-3351 GCA_041183165.1 Actinomycetota bacterium
GGCGGGTCACTCCTCGATATCGGGCTCGGGATCGGTCTCCTCAGTGTCACCGGAGTCCTCCGAGTCACCGGAGTCCTCCTCGACCTGCTCCGTCTCATCGCCCGATGACGACGAGCAGGCAGTGACGGCCGGCATGACCAGGCCGAGCCCCAGGATGGCCGCTGCGCCCAGACGCGCGCCGCGCAGCCACGGCTTGGTGTCCTTCATATCAGTTCCTTTCGTCGTGACCGGTTACATGGGCGGGCTGCACGCTATCCGCGGATAGCTCCTTCTTGCCACGACTCACCCAGAGGCTGGCCGCGATGGAGACCGCGATGATGGCAATCACGACGCCGAGGCTGATGGCCGTCGGGATCTTGAAGACCGCGTGGCTCACGATCATCTTGATACCGACCCACACGAGCACGAGTGAGAGCCCGAGCTTGAGGTAGACGAAGCGGTGCATGAGGTCGGCCAGGAGGAAGTACATAGCACGCAGGCCGAGGATCGCCAGTGCGTTGCTCGCGAAGACCAGGAACGGCTCCTGGGTCACCGCGAAGATCGCCGGGATCGAGTCAACGGCAAAGATGATGTCGGTGACTTCGACGAGCACGAGCACCGCGAGAAGCGGAGTCGCCATCAGCACACCGTTGCGGCGAGTGAGGAACTTCTGCCCGTCATAGTCGTCCGAAGTCGGCACGAAGCGACGGAAGAGCTTGAGCGTCTTGGACTTGGACGGGTCGATGTGCTCGTTGCGCTGCACGAGCATCTTGATGCCCGTGAGGATGAGGAAAGCCCCGAAGATGTAGAGGATCCAGGCGAAGCTCGCGATCAGCACGGACCCGGCCGCGATGAAGATGGCACGGAAGATCAGGGCACCGAGTACGCCGTAGAAGAGCACCCGGTGCTGATACTGCCGCGGGACGGCGAAGTAGCTGAAGATCATCGCCCACACGAAGACGTTGTCGATCGCGAGGGACTTCTCGATGATGTAGCCGGCGAAGTACTGCAAACCGAACTCCGTGCCGTAGGCCCACCAGATGAGGCCGCCGACAGCGACGGCGACAGCGACCCAGATACCCGACCAGATGGCGGCTTCCTTGACGCCGATGACGTGGGCATCGCGATGCATGAAGAGGTCAACGGCGAGCATCGCGAGGATGCCCGCGAGCAAAGCCCCCCAGACCCAGAGTGCGACGTCCACGTCAGCCGCCCATGCTCACGAGCGCACAGGCGGTCTGCAGGGTCTCGCGTGCGACTCCGAACTCGGTCTGGTCCGCTCCCAGAGCCTCGCGAGCGGTGGTGAGGGCCTGGTCGATCTCCGCGGCACCGGGCAGGCCGGGCGTCGCGGCCAGCGCCTCGTCGACGAGCCCGGTGGCCTCGTCCAATGCGGCGTACGCGTCAGCGGAACTCACACCGGGCAGCCAGGCGACCTGCGCAGCAGTGCAGGCCGCGCCGAGCTGGGCGCCGGCTCCGATGAGGCCCTCAGCCGCACCGACGGCCTGGCTAGCGGTGTCGAGAGCCTGCTGGCCCTGGGACACAGCCTCATTGACAGCACCGCAGCCGGTGAGCAGGAGTCCAGCGAGGGCGCCGGACGCGACGACGGCAAGCGCACGCCTGTGGCGCATATGCGGGTGGGACACGGGACACTCCTCGAGAACGTCGGAACGACGTCTCGGTCTCCCATCACCGCAGCCAACCCGACTGGAGCATCCCATCTCCATGGCGGGTGGTACGGCCGAAGCCCCGGTCGCCCATGGGGGCGACGTATTGACGAGGTCTCCGCGCGGAGGTACTCCCCTTGACTCCCCTCCACGTTAGGGAAGGTCCGCGCATCACGCAAATCCGACTAGCCGAGGGCCTCGATCACGCGGTCAGGACAGTCGGTGATGATGCCTTCCACGGCACACTCGTCGACGAGCAGGCGCACCAGCGCAGGCAGGCTGGGCGCGCAGTGCGGGAGATCGTCGGCGCGCACCGTCCACGGGGTGACATAGAGGCCGGCGGCATGTGTCCTTGCCGCGAGGTCGCTGGCAGCCATGGGCTTGCCGTGGCGCAGCAGCATGCGGACGTCCGGCCCGATACCGTCCGCCCACTCGCGGATGCGTTCCATCGCACCCGGCTCGAGCATCCAGTCGTAGTCGTAGTTCTCCCACGTCCCATCCGGCTTGCGCTCATACGTCTCGTGACTCTCTGTGCGCCCGATCAGCTGCGTCAGGGGTACGTCGACGCCGGTGGCCGGGCCTACTTCCGCGCGGATGCGCTGCAGTGCGTGGGCGTCGAAGCTCATCACGCGGCAGCGGTCCTCGCGCGTGCGGTAGCCGTAGCGGGCGAGGACGGCGTACACGGCTGAGACCAGATCCTTGCCTTCCTGCTCGTGGAACCACGGCGACTTCAGCTCGGTGAAGACACCGACGTCCCGGCCCGAGCTGTGGCGAAGGCCCTGGAGGAATTCCAACTCGGACTCCAGGGTGTGGAAGTGGAAACTCGACTGCCAGACCGGGAATCGGTCGGGGAAAACGGGGAGATCCCGCCCATCGACGACCGTGAAGCGCTCCGTGACGGCCAGGCTGAGGATCTCGTCGAGATCGAAGTCGATGACGTAGAAGTGGCCGTCGGCGCGCTCACGGCCGGGGAATCGACTGGCGACATCGCTCACGTTGTCGAGCCACAGGTCGTGGTTGATGAGCAGGCGGTCGTCGCGGGTCATGACGACGTCGTGCTCGACGTAGTCGGCCTCCATCCCGACCGCGAGGGCCTTGGCGGGCAAAGTGCCCTCGGGGAGGTAGGCGCTCGCGCCCCGGTGCGCGATGACGAGCGGCCTCATGTCAGGCAGGCTAGCGCCCCCGCACTGCTGACTAGGAGCCCTTCTGCATCTCCCGCTGGATCTGATCTTCCGTGAGCGGCTTGTTCATCAGTGTGTTGACACCGTAGAAGATCGCGCCGATGACGAAGCCGCCCATCACCCAGACGGGCCAGAAGTAACCGCGGCCCGAGAGGGCCCAGATGACGACCATGAAGAGGGAGATGACGACCGCCCCGATGATGTAGTTGATGAAGCCTCGGCGCTGGTGGAGCCGCTGAATCGCCTGCTGCCGTGCGCTGTCGTCGGTCATGTGTTCACGGTAGGACTCCTGTCAAGGGCCGTGGGCGTGTCCAGGGCCATGCGAGCGACGCCCTCGGGACATCGCCCGACTTGCCGGGCACATGGGCGCCGGGCACAGTGGAACGATGACAACCCTGACCTGTCCCAAGTGCCACGGTGAGATGCGCAGCTACGAGCGCAGTGGCGTGCATGTCGACCAGTGCACCGAGTGCCGCGGCATCTTCCTCGATCGAGGCGAGCTCGAGCGCCTGGTCGATGCAGAGAAC
>JBEGMG010000374.1:0-2798 GCA_041183165.1 Actinomycetota bacterium
GGTAGAGCGTCACGTCACGGATCGCCGGGTCCATCGCGGTGCGCACGCCGAGCAGCGTCGCCGCGCCGATCCGGGTGTGCTGCTCCATGATCGTCCGCTGGTCCGCGGTGAGCCTGCCGGGTGCCTTCAGGATGGCGTCATCGATGCCGACCTTGCCGACGTCGTGCAGCATGGCGGCCGGGCGCAACTCCGTTGGGGCTCGCTGGTGCGAGGGGAGGGACGCCGTGGACACTACTTGGATTCGTCCGTTCTGAGTGCGGCCCGTGCCTCGCGGGCGGTGATGTCGCTTCGAGGGCCGCGTCCGGCCCGGCTGATCGTGCGTGATGGGGCGGCTTCCGGCTCGCCAGCCCCGCCAATGGACAGCGGCCGACACGTTTCCGTGCCGGCCGCGGGATTCGTGTCGGACGCTGCCGCTCAGGCCCGGCGTCGGCGTGCTGCGAAGCCGGCCAAGCCCAAGAGCACCAAGGCACCCGGAGCCGGCACCGGAATGAAGATGTCGCCGGCCGACCAGTTGTTGCTGTTGATCGTCTGCGCGACGTTTCGGTTGAGCAGATCCTGGAAGCTGTTGTAGACGGCGAAGCCGCTGACGCTACCGCCCGAGCCGCCGGTGTTGGTGCGGTAGAACTTGCCCTCGAAGGCGAAGAAGCGGTCGTTCCATCCGTAGGTGGTGCCGTACGAGAAGTACTGGCCGTTCGTGTTGGTCAGGAAGTCCTGGAACGACGTGTACCTCGTGACGCCATTGTTTCCGCTGCCGCTGGTCCCGTTGCGGTAGAAATTGCCTTGCCCATCGGCCCACATGTCATCTTCGCGGTCCCAGCCTGCCGTCGAGCCGAAGCCCGAGAAGTTGAACACTTCGCCACCGGTGTTCGAGCGCAGGTTCGCCAGCGGGTCGCTCGGCGACGCGCTGTAGCGCACGATCTGGCTGATCCGGCCCTGGGCGTTGTACAGCGTCTTGTAGATGAACGGATCGGCCGTCTGGCCTTCGACGAAGTCACCGAAGATCGACGTGTAGCGAACGTCGGAGATGGACGGCGAGATCGCAGCGGTCGCACCGGTTCCCTGTCCCGCGCCCAGCGAGGCAACGCTCGCATAGGCCGTCAGGGAGTTCGCGGAACCTGAAACGTTGTTGGTGCGCCAGATGGCTGTGAGGGCGGCATCGGCGGAAGCAGCCACGGCAAGCCCGAGCAGGGCAGTCGGAAGCAATGAACGCATGATGGAAACAACCTGGAGGGAAAGTGTGCTGGACTTCGGAAGGATTGACCATCAATCCTCCCGGCGGCCAGGAGAAACGGAACGTAACTCCACATCGGGCGCGGTCAAGTGTGGTGTTCAAGAGCGCCGCGCAGACCGACCCCGGAACGACGAAGCGGAAGGCGCTGGGGCGTTGGGCAGCGGGGCGAGGCTTGTGCTGGCGGGATGTGAGGCCGGCGCAGCCGGCCCAGGAAGACCGCGCGGCCGCAGGCCGCGCAGAGCGACCCCGGAACGACGAAGCCCAAGGCGTGGTGCCTTGGGCTTCGGAGTGAGGAGTCGGGCTGGCGGGATTTGAACCCACGACCTTTTGACCCCCAGTCAAACGCGCTACCAAACTGCGCTACCACCCGAGTCTGAACGGCGGAGTGAAGCGCAAGACCCGCTCCACTGCGATAGCCCGGAAGCCGACCGCAATTCCCTGAATCCCCGCGCGTGTCGATCGGTTCCAATCTCCATGATGCGCCGATCCCAACCAGCCAACCCTCTGTCCGCCTCAAGTCTTGGTCGAGCGCCTGCAACACTCCGGCAGGCGTACCGAAGCATGTCGATCGCCTGCGTGCTCGTCCTTGCGGCCTGCGCGGGCCCCGGCGGCCCCGGTGCGGAGGTCAACGCGCGTGCCGATGGCTCGATCGCTCCGCCCCCACGGGCACCCCTCGAGGTCTCCGAGGCCGCGCCCGGCACGCTCGACTATGACCGTGATGTCTGGCAAACGCTGCTGCACCATCATGCATCGATCCGCCGGACGGTCACCAGGTTGCCCGAAGGCCTTGTTGCGGTGACGGAAAGCGACGACCCGGCGATCGCGCGCCTGATCCAGGACCACGCACTCGCGATGAAGCAACGCATGACCACGGGCGCGCGGGTCCGGATCTGGGATCCGGTCTTCGTCGAACTCTTCGATCGCCACGACAAGGTCCGGCTTGACGTCACCCTGACGCCTCGCGGCGTCAGCATCCGCGAAACGACCGAAGATCCTGCGACGCTCAGGCTCATGCGTTCGCATGCCGCCGGCGTCTCGGACATGGTGCGCGAGGGGAGCGCCGCATCCCAGCGGCCGACGCCCTTCGTCGAGGAGTGAGGATCGTGCTGCGGCGGCTTCGCGAACAGACGCAGCTCAACTGGAAGGCACGCTGTCTCACGTGCGGGCTCGCCTTTCCCTACCCGGGGATCCGCATCGGTGCTGTGGGCAAGCCGATCAAACTGCTGCACTGCCCGCGCTGCAGGCGCTGGCGCTGCTGCCGCGCCGAGCCCGTGGATCACACGGGCCCGACGCGTCAGCGCTGAACGGACAGGGGGAGATTCGAACTCCCGATACGGTTACCCGTATACAGCATTTCCAATGCTGCTCCTTCAACCGCTCGGACACCTGTCCACGAAGGCCCACTAGAGTAACGGCATGAGCGCACCTTCTGCGCCGCCTGACCTGCACGGCATCCTGGTGATCGATAAGCCGCTCGGCATGACCAGCATGAGGGTCGTCGAGCGGGTCCGGTACCGCGCTGCCAAGGCCCGTACCGGCCACGCGGGCACGCTCGATCCGCTGGCCA
>JBEGMG010000375.1:0-6023 GCA_041183165.1 Actinomycetota bacterium
CGTCGGCCTCGGTCACGGCGTAGGCGTCGTGTAGTTCACCGCGCAGCGCCGGGATCAGCCATCGCTCCTGCTGCGCAGGGGTGGCGTGCTTCCAGACGTTGTAGGCATTGGGGATGTACCAGGAGACGCCGTTGGTCGACCGCCCCAGCTGCTCCTCGACGAGGAACCACTCCGTCACGGTCCACCCGTGGCCGCCGTGCGCGCGCGAATGCGGACCACCGTGAACGCCGTACTCCATCGACTTCTCGCGGATGAACGCCTGGGCCTCGCGAGGAAGCGGACCCCCCGCGAGTTCGGCGGTGACCTCCAGGGGAATGAGCACCTCATCGACGAACGCGGCCGCGCGCGCCTGCAGGTCGGCGTACCCCTCGGCGCGTCTAGGGGTCTCGGTGCTCATGTGTCTCCCTGGGGCTGTCAGGATGGTGACGCGCATCAGGCTATCTGAATGAGCGTTCAGTCCGGGCGCTTCGGGAGGTTCGTTGGCAAAGGGGACGCTGCCGTCGTCGGGTTCGCTCTCCGCGAAGGCACCCGAGGAGCGCCGCGAGCGCATCCTGCGGGCGACGGTCGATGTCGTCCGCACCCGTGGCTTCGCCGGAGCGCGCGTCTCCGACATCGCCGAGGCAGCGGGCACATCCCAGGGCCTCGTCCTCTACCACTTCCATTCCCTCGCCGGCGCACTCAACGCTGCGCTGACCCTCCTCGAAGACGAGTTCTACGACGATCTCGCGCGCGACCTGCAGGAGCAGGTGGGTCCGGTCGAGCGACTGCGTCACATGGCCGACCTAGGCGCGGGCCTGGGCCCCGCCGTGGGCGACTGGCGCCTGTGGCTCGAGCTGTGGGTCCGCGCCCTCCACGACCCCGACGCACGCGAGACACGCGAATCCCTCGACCGGCGCTGGCGCGCCGCGCTGCGCGAGGTCATCGCGGAGGGCGTGGCGGCCGGTGAGTTCGCTCCCTCCGATGCCGATGCCGCCGCCATCCGCCTGGCGTCTCTCATGGACGGCCTCGCCATCCAGCTCGCCCTCGAGGACCCCGACATGACCCCCGAGCGCCTCGCCGACCTGTGGTGGGACGCCGCCGTGCTCGAACTGCGCATGCCCCGCTGAGGGACCTGACCGGGCGCCTATCCCCCGATCCGCTCACCGGGAGAAACGGTTGATGGTGGGCCGCGTCGAGGGTGCATCAACCATTTCTCCCTGCGGCGCAGCCCTCGCCCCCCCTGCGCCGGGCGGCATGTGGCCACGACACGTGGCGTTCACCCTTGCTGAATGACCGTTCAGGGTGCTACGCTCGCCGACATCCTGAACGACCGCTCAGGATCAAGGGATGTGAGACCCATGGACGCTTCAGGGCGTCAGACGCTCGGCCAGGGCACGGGCCCATCAGCGGACGATGTGCCGCGGCTCAGGGCCACGCGCGAGCAGGCTCGCGACCACCTGCTCCTCAACTTCACCGACATGGGCGAGTACGCCGAGGCCGGATCCAAGGTGATCGTCCGCGGCGAGGGCTGCGAGGTCATCACCGACCACGGGCGTCGCTTCATCGACGGCCTATCCGGGCTCTTCTGCACCAACCTCGGCCACTCCTACGGCGCAGAAGTGGGAGCAGCAGCAGCGCGTCAGCTCGAGACACTGCCGTTCACACCCGCGTGGTACCTCGCGCACCCGGCAGCCGCCGAACTTGCCGAGACGCTGGTGACCCTCGCCGCCCCGCTTGGAATGCAGCGTGCGTACTTCACCAACAGCGGCGGCGAGGCGGTGGAGTCGGCGTGGAAGCTCGTGCGCCAGTGGCATGCGGCCAATGGTGAGCCCCAGCGCACCAAGGCGATCGCGCGCAAACTCGCCTACCACGGCACGTCGATGGGGGCCTTGAGCTTCACGGGCCTGCCCGACTGCCGGGCACCCTTCGAGCCCATGGCCGTGCCTGTCACCTTCCTGTCCAATACGAACCCCTACCGCCACCCCGCCGCTGGTGACCCTGAGGGATTCACGAGGGCGTTGCTCGAGGAAGCCGAGGAGGCCATCCTCTTCACAGGACCCGAGCAGGTCGCCATGCTCATCGCCGAGCCGGTGCAAAACAGCGGTGGCGCCTTCGTCCCGCCGCCGGGCTACTGGGCCGGACTTCGGGCGCTGTGCGACCGCTACGGAATCGTGCTCGTCGCCGACGAGACGATCACGGCGTTCGGGCGCGTCGGCGAATGGTTCGCCTCCAGCCTCTTCGATGGACGCCCCGACATCATCACCTTCGCCAAGGGCGTGACCGCGGGCCACGCACCACTCGGGGGCTTCCTCATGACCGAGGCGATGGCAGCACCCTTCGTCACCGGCGGCCAGACCTACATGCACGGTCTGACCTACTCCGGGCATCCGCTCACCACCGCAATCGCGAGCAGTGTCATCGGCATCTACCAGCGCGAGCGCGTGCTCGACAATGTGCGAGCCCTCGCACCGCGGTTCGAGGCGGGGTTGCAGGAGCTGCGTCGCATCCCGCTCGTCGGCGACGTCCGCGGCATGGGCTTCTTCTGGGCCCTCGAGATGGTCAAGGACCGCAATACCAAGGAGCTCTTCGACGCTAGCGAGGCCGACTGGCTCCTGCGCAGCGAACTCTCCCGACACATGGACGACCTCGGGCTGCTCTGCCGCCTGGATGACCGCGGTGAGCCCGTCATCCAGCTCTCGCCTCCCCTGGTGAGCGATGCGGTCCTGCTCGACCGCATCGTCGACATCGTGGGCACGGCGGCCGAGCGCGCCTGGCGGGAGTGGAGTGGATCGTCCGCACCCACGGCGGATCCTCGGCACGTCGCACCGAGGGCCGGCGGCAAGCTCGGCGCCGCCTAGTCCAGCAGCGGGCCGGGGTCGCCGACGATCACAACCTTGAGAGGCGAAGCGCCGATGTTGGCTATTCCCCGGGCGACATGCGACCCCGCAGCGAAGGCGTCACCGGGTCCGAAGTCGTGCTCGACGCCGTCGATGGTGACGCGAGCCTGACCCTCCACCACGACGTAGACCTCGCGAGCGTGGGCGTATCCATCAGGGTCGGCCGCGTCGTGGACATGAGTCCCCTCGCTGGCACCAACGGGGACGGTCCACAACTCCAACTCGATCGGCCACGGGAGGTTGCGCTCGAAGTACCGCTCCACGTCGATAGCACCCGTGCCGCCGTGCGAAGCTCGCCACGTCGCGCGGTTCTGCCCGGAGCGCTGAACGGCATGATCCTCAGGCTGCACGGCAGCAGCCTAGTCCCTGCCGGGGTCTTCTTCCGGACCCGCGTGATCGGCCAGCCACTCATTGGCCGGAGCGATGGCTCGCCAGTCACGGCGCACGACGTCCAGTGCCTTGCGCGAGGCGAGCATGCGCTCGTCAGCGTAGGTGCGCGTGAATATCAGGCGTGTCATCCGCAGCAGCTCGATGCGCGGGTGATCCGCGTCGTAGCCCTTGGGCTTCGTCTTCAGCGGCGCGCCGTCGATATCCCAGGCGGGCCTGCCGCGTCGCAGTTTCGCGAGTTCGGATTCCAGGGTGGCCGCCGCCGGCGAGTCGATGGCTGCCCGTAAGCGCGCCAGCTGCCCTGACGTCGGCGCGTAGAGCCCACCACCGACCATCAACCCCGCCGCGGACACCTGGACGTAGTAGCCGACACCGTCCTCGATCATCACCACGGCGCCCTGATGATCCTTGATCGGGGACTTGTCCTTGCTGAAGCGCGCATCCCGGTAGGGCCGGTAGACCTTGCCCTCGCCGAACTCATCGGCGAGTTCGGCCAGCAACCCCACCATCGGAGCCTTGATGGCGTCGTCGTAGATCGATCTGTTCTTCTCCCACCATGCCTTGGTGTTGTGCGTCGCCAGCTGCTCGTAGAAGGAGAACGCCGCTGGCGGGAATCCGGAGAATGTCACGCGGCCAACGCTAGTCCGGCTCCTGAAGCATCCATTGTGCGGCTCAGTGTCCGGAAAACGCGCACTCAGCCGCACAATGCGCTGACACGCCCACAACGTCGGAAGGGGCGGCTCCCTCTCGGGAACCGCCCCTTCCGGTGACGTGAGTGAGCGTCGCGGACTAGAAGTCCATGCCGCCCATGTCGCCGCCCGGCATCGCCGGAGCCGACTTCTCGGGCTTGTCCGCCACAACCGCCTCGGTCGTGAGGAACAGGCCCGCGATGGACGCGGCGTTCTGGAGTGCGGAGCGCGTGACCTTGGCCGGATCGATGATGCCCGCCTTGATCATGTCGACGTACTCGCCCGTGGCAGCGTCAAGGCCGTGCCCTGCGGGCAGCTCCTTGACCTTCTCCACGATCACGCCGCCCTCGAGGCCGGCGTTGAAGGCGATCTGGCGCAGCGGGGCGCTGATCGCCTGGCGCACGATGTCGGCGCCAACTGCCTGCTCGTCGGTGAGACCGAGGGCGTCGATCTTCGGCGAGGCCGCGACCATCGCCTGGATCAGTGCCACGCCACCGCCGGGCACGATGCCCTCCTCGACGGCCGCCTTCGCATTGCGCACGGCGTCCTCGATGCGGTGCTTGCGCTCCTTGAGCTCGACCTCGGTGGCCGCGCCGACCTTGATGACGGCGACGCCGCCGGCCAGCTTGGCGAGGCGCTCCTGGAGCTTCTCGCGGTCATAGTCCGAATCGGACTTGTCGATCTCCGCGCGGATCTGGTTGACCCGACCGGCGATCTGCTCCGAGTCGCCGGCGCCCTCGACGATGGTCGTCTCATCCTTGGTGACGACGACCTTGCGAGCGCGGCCGAGCAGCTCGAGTCCGGTGTTCTCCAGCTTGAGGCCGACCTCTTCGGAGATGACCTGGCCGCCGGTGAGGATCGCGATGTCCTGCAGCATCGCCTTGCGGCGATCGCCGAAGCCGGGGGCCTTGACGGCCACCGAGCGGAAGGTGCCGCGGATCTTGTTGACGACGAGCGTGGCCAGGGCCTCGCCCTCGACGTCCTCAGCGAGGATCGCCAGCGGCTTGCCCGACTGCATGACCTTCTCGAGGATCGGCAGCAGGTCCTTCACGGACGAGATCTTGGAGTTGACGATGAGCAGGTAGGGATCCTCGAGGACCGCCTCCATGCGCTCGGGGTCGGTGACGAAGTAGGGCGAGATGTAGCCCTTGTCGAAGCGCATGCCCTCGGTGAGCTCAAGCTCGAGACCGAAGGTGTTGCTCTCCTCGACGGTGATGACGCCTTCCTTGCCGACCTTGTCCATGGCCTCGGCGATGAGCTCGCCGACCTCCATGTCACCGCCTGCCGAGATGGCTGCGGTGGAAGCAATCTGCTCCTTGGTCTCGACGTCCTTGGCCATGTCGAGCAGCTGCTGGCTCACGACGTCGACAGCCTTCTCGATGCCCTTCTTGAGCGACATCGGGTTGGAGCCGGCCGCGACGTTGCGCAGGCCTTCCTTGACGAGTGCCTGGGCGAGGACGGTGGCCGTCGTCGTGCCGTCACCGGCGACGTCGTCGGTCTTCTTCGCGACCTCCTTGACCAGCTCTGCGCCGATCTTCTCGTAGGGGTCCTCGAGCTCGATCTCCTTGGCGATGGACACACCATCGTTGGTGATCGTGGGAGCGCCCCACTTCTTCTCGAGAACGACGTTGCGGCCCTTGGGGCCGAGGGTGACCTTGACGGCGTCAGCGAGCACGTTCATGCCACGCTCGAGCGACCGACGGGCCTCTTCATCGAAAGCGATGATCTTTGCCATGGGGTGAGGTTCCTCCCGGGACGATGTGAGGGGGAATCCCCTCCTTCGCGGCCGGTGCCCGCGACGGACGACCCCGCATCGGGCGGGGCCTCACCGGCCAAGTGCTGTCACTCTGACTGCTCGAGTGCTAACCCATTTTTAGCACTCTCGGTCCGAGAGTGCAAACTGACCGGGGTGGGGCGGCAGACCTCGCCCCCTGGTCACCGGGGGAGTGCCTGACCTCGGGGAACCCCATTGCACGGGGAAGCCGAGGCTCGGCTGGGCGGGGATGACGGGGACGCGCCGGGATCGCCACCGGGACGACCAGCGACCAGGTCCCGTCGCGGCGGAGATATC
>JBEGMG010000376.1:0-3279 GCA_041183165.1 Actinomycetota bacterium
GCCTCCGCCTCTGCAGCGCCGGCTCCGGTGTTCGGCAAGGGTCAGCGCACATGTGTGCCTGGCCCCAAGGCCGACTGCCGCGACATCGTGCATAGGTGGACGGCCGCACATCATGGGAACCTCTCCGGCGCGAACTTCACGCGCGCGGACTTGCACGGTGCCGACTTCCGTGGCGCTCGACTCGACCGCGCGAATCTACGGGGTGCGGTGCTGCGTCACGCCCGCCTTCACGATGCGTCCCTTCGAAACGCGAATCTTGGTCCGGTGGTGGCGCGAAGCCAGGGACTGCGCTCCGCTCCGGCCTGTACTCCCGATTGCCAGGGTGCAGATCTGTACGCGGTGAACCTGACGGGGGCGGACCTCGCCAATGCCAACCTCGAGTACGCGAATTTGAGCGTGGCTACCCTCACCGATGCCAACCTCGAGAACGCCGATCTCCTCTACGCGAGCTTGGCCAAAGTGGTCGCGGCGACCGGAGCGGACTTCTCTGGAGCTGAGCTTGGCTTCGCGAATCTGACGTACGCGAACCTGAGCGGAGCGAACCTGTCAGGCATCGATCTGACGAACGGGGATGCCAACTTCGTCAATTTCACCCGCGCCAATCTGTCCAATGCGTCATTGATCGAAACTTCGCTTCTCGGCGCCAATTTCGCCCAAGCGGATCTCACCGGCGCGTCGTGGCAACTGACGACCTGTCCCAACGGTGTCGTGACCTATGGGCCCCCCTGCGTCTAGAAGCCACGCCTCCTCTCACCGCGGCGATGCCTTCGCCGACGATGTCCGCTCCCGCGCTTAAGCGCTATATCTCGCGAACTGCGGGTGGATTCGGCCCTGGGAGGGCACTTTCCACCCAAAGTTCGCTCCCGACAGGGGTGCTAGGGGGCGGTGACGGGCACCGCGCGGAAGATGCGCGTCTGGTCGGACATCGCATCGATGGTGAGCTTCCAGATCGGGCCGGAGTCCGCGGGGATCCGCCACGTCTGGATGGCCCTATCGGCGGCGGCATTGAAGCCGGCCGTGGGGACATCTGCGAAGTCGTCGTAGAGGTAGAGGTTGTAGGCGACGCCCTGATCGGGGATCGACACGTGCGCGGTGAGCGTCATGGGGATCGGCGGGGGTGGCTGCTTGCCGATCAGGACGTTCCACTCTCCCTCGCCGTTGACGTCTGAGGTCAGGCGCACGGGGATCGTCACGCGGTCTTCGTCCAGGACGCCCGACACGGCGGTGGCGTAGTTGGCGGGCCTGTCGCGCAGCGAGTAGAGGGCACCTCCGGGTCGGTTGGCCTGGGTGCGCGACTTGGGGAAGTCGGAGAATCGGTAGCTGTAGAGGTAGGGGTAGGTCGGTCCGACGTTGTAGAGGCCGTTGTCGCTGATCGTGATCGAGTCGCTGGGGAAGTACCGGTCGCGGCCGGTCCGCAGCGACGTCGTCGATCCGATACCCATCATCGGCACGATGTGGTCGTACTCGTTGTCGCCCGGTGGCGTCTCGCCCAGGGTCGTGACGTTGTTGAAGACGCCCAGGATGACGACATCACCCCGCAGGAAGCGGCTCTTGACCCAGCGGAGGTACTGCTCGGTGGAGCGCTGCTCGCGCGAGTCGAAGCGCGTCGCCTCCAGGCGCATCGCCTTTGCGGCGGAGAGATCGTTGACCCCCAGCAGGAGCTGGGCGGATGACTTCCACTGCAGCACTCCCGGTGAAGCCAGGGAGCGTGCGGTCCACTGCGAGGTGTACTGGCCGTAGCGCATCCCCGCGCTGATGAAGCTCGTCTCGCCGCAGTAGCCGGCGTTGGCGTTCCACTGAAGCCGCGGGGCCATGTCGATCCCGCGCTGGTGCCAGACCGGCGCGGGGGCTGCCGCAGCGAGGCCGGGGGCCGATGTCCACGCAAGGGCCGCGATGACGGCGGCACACGCCAGGCGTCGGATCATGTGGCGAGGCTAACCCGAGGTCACGGCTCGGGGGTCACGCCTGTGGTCGGCGCCGGCTCCAATAGGGCGCATCGGGCCAGCGCTGCTCGGCCTGCCAGAAGGCGGACCGCGCCTGCAGGTGCTCGTCGAGCACGACGCGGTAGTCGGCCTCCCAGTCCGCGCGTACCTGCGGGCCGGCATCGATCGCCACCGCAGCATGGGCGGCCATGACGATCCCCGTGATGAGCCCCTGCGACGACAGCGGATCGAAGGCGACGGCAGCATCGCCTACCGCCAGCCAGTCATCGCCGACAAGCGGGTCGCGGTAGGCCGTGCCGGCGGGATACGCGGAGACCTCCTGCGGCGCGGCGTCGACGTAGGACTGCATGTGATCGCTCTGCGCAAGCTGCTCGATCCAGAAGTCGCGGCGCTCGCCGGTCACGAGATCGGCGTCGGTGAGCAACGCGACGACGCGATCACCGCTGGGCACGGGCAGCGAGTACCACCAGCCGATGGCGCACGACTCGACGACGGTGACGCGCTCGGGGCTCGTGTCGCGCACGTTCGCCACGAGGGCGATCTGATCGTCCACGCGCACCGAGCGCGCACCCCTGCGCGCGGCGATCGCTCCCGCTCGACCGGTCGCATCGATCACCCAATCGGGGGCCGGTCGCTCCGGGCGGGTGCCATCGATCGCCTCCGCTGCGTTGCCGGCAACGATGGTCACACCGGCGGCGACGCAGGCATGGCGCAGACGCCCATCGAGCACGGTGCGGTCGACGTACCAGCCCGCACCCGCCCAGTGGGCCATGAAGTCGTGCCCCACGAGGTCGGCTGACCCCCACGCGGAGGTGGAGCCGAAGCACTGCTGCTGACCGTCGAGCACGCCCGCACCGAAGACCGACTCGAGCAGCTCGCCACCACCGGCGGGCAGGGACTCACCCGTCCAGGGCGGTCTCCGACGACCTTCGTCGACCAGGGTCACGTGGTGCCCGCGTCGTGCGGCCGTGATGGCGAAGGCGCAGCCGCTCGGGCCCGCGCCTGCGACGAAGATCGCCAAGCGGGGCGGCTCCGCCGACCCGACGGCGATCGGGATCGAGGGCATCGTCGCGGTGGTCAGCCGTTGAAGACGATGCCGCCGGGGTTGGCCCCGGCGTAGGCAAAGGGCTCCACCATGCCCACGTCGCCCGACATCGTGATGCGGGCGATGAGGTTGCGGACCGGATTGGTGAGGTAGAGCCGGTTGCGGCTGTCACAGGCCACGCCCATGATGCCGTGGACATCGGTGCCCTGCAGTTGCAGCGGCAGCCGCTTGCCCGTCGCGTCGTACCGGTAGACGGGCGGCGTCGACGTGTTCGCGTTGCACACCCACAGC
>JBEGMG010000377.1:0-2895 GCA_041183165.1 Actinomycetota bacterium
TCTTCGCGGGCTCGCGCGTCATCGAAGGACTCGTGGATCAGCTCGTCTCCGATGCGCGCGCGGAAATGGACCGGATCTCAGCGATGGGCGGGGCGGTAGCCGCCATCGAGAGCGGCTACATGAAGGCCGAGCTCGTGCAGGCCCACGCCGAGCGTCGGGCGCGGGTGGAGTCGGGGGAGCAGGTCATCGTCGGGGTCAACAAGCACGTGGAGTCCGAGCCCAATCCCATGCTGGCCGATCTCGACTCGGCGATTCAGACCGTCGACTCGGCCGTGGCGGCGCAGGCGGTCGACGGAGTGGTCCGATGGCGCGCCGAGCGCGATGCCGCTGCCGTCGACAGCGCGCTGGCGGAGCTGCGCGCCGCGGCAGATGCGGATGCCAATCTCGTCCCCGCATCCCTGGCATGTGCCCGAGCGGGAGTCACGACGGGGGAGTGGGCAGATGCCCTGCGCGGAGTCTTCGGCGAGTTCCGAGCGCCCACGGGCGTGACCCCGTCGATCGCCGCCGGTGCGCCCACCGATGAGTTGCGCGCCGTGCGCGAGGCCGTGCAGGCCACCGGTGAGGAACTCGGGTCGCGTCTGCGCTTCCTCGTCGCCAAGCCGGGTCTCGACGGACACTCCAACGGGGCCGAGCAGATCGCGGTGCGCGCCCGGGATGCCGGATTCGAGGTGATCTACCAGGGCATCCGTCTCACGCCCGAGCAGATCGTGGCCGCTGCCGTGGACGAGGATGTCGATGTCGTGGGCATCTCCATCCTCTCCGGGTCCCACCGCGAGCTCGTGCCTGTCGTGGTCGACGGCCTGCGTGCGGCGGGGATGGATGACACGGTCGTCGTCGTAGGCGGGATCATCCCCGACGCTGATGCCGACTACCTGCGCGAGCGCGGTGTTGCGGCTGTCTTCACGCCCAAGGACTACGACGCCACGGCCATCATGCGTGCAGTGCTCGACGAGATCAGAGCGGCTCGCGGACTCGTGTCGGCGAGCCGATGAGGATCGTCGTCGCACGCTGCACCGTCGACTATGCGGGTCGCCTCACCGCGCATCTCCCCGAAGCCGTGCGGGTGCTCATGGTCAAGGCGGATGGTTCGGTCCTGGTGCATGCCGACGGCGGGTCGTATAAGCCTCTCAACTGGATGAGCCCCCCATGTCGACTTGTCGTCAGCGAGGAAGACGGCATGACGACATGGCGCGTGGAGAACAAGGCGGGCGAGGAGCTGGTGGTCCGGATCCACGATGTCCACGCGGAGCTCGAGCACGAGCTCGGAGTCGATCCGGGGTTGGTGAAGGACGGAGTCGAGGCGCATCTCCAGCAGCTTCTCGCCGAGCATGTGGAGTCGCTTGGTGCAGGCTGGACCCTGGTGCGCAGGGAGTTCCCCACGGCGATCGGACCGGTCGACCTGCTCTGCCGCGACTCGGCGGGTGCCTCCGTGGCGGTGGAGATCAAGCGCCGCGGCGAGATCGACGGCGTGGAGCAGCTCACGCGCTATCTCGAGCTGCTCAATCGCGACCCGCTTCTTGCGCCCGTGGCAGGCGTCTTCGCCGCACAGGAGATCAAGCCCCAGGCGCGTACCCTTGCCGAGGATCGAGGGATCCGGTGCGTGGTCCTGGATTACGCCGCGCTGCGGGGTATCGATGACTCGGACACTCGGCTCTTCTGATCGCACGAGGATGGGAGACTCCCCGCATGGAGATCACGACGGTCGGCGTGGTGGGCCTGGGCACGATGGGTGCCGGGATCGCCGAGGTGTGCGCGCGGCATGGATACCGGGTGTTCGCGATCGAGCCCGACGCAGACTCCCTCGAACGTGGGCGTGTCTCCCTCAGCGGCTCGACGGAGCGTGCCGTCAAGCGTGGCAAACTCACCGACGCGGAGCGCGAGGAGGTCCTCTCGCGCATCACCTTCTCCACGCAGTTGGAGGACCTCGCCTCAGCTGACCTCGTCGTCGAGGCGATCCCCGAGGATCTCGACATCAAGCGCGAGATCCTCGGGCGACTCGATGCGATCACCCCGGCACACGCGATCCTTGCGACCAACACCTCGTCGCTATCGGTGACGGAGATCGCGGTCGCGACCAGCCGACCGGACCGGGTGGCCGGCCTGCACTTCTTCAATCCGGCTCCGGTGCAGGCCTTCGTCGAGGTCGTCCGCACCGTGGTCACCGACCCGGCCGTCGTCGATGACCTCGTGGCCCTGGCGAGATCCCTCGGCAAGGAGCCTGTCGTTATCGGGGACAGGGCCGGCTTCATCGCCAATGCCCTGCTCTTCGGCTACCTCAACCAGGCGGTTTCGATGTACGAGGCCAATTACGCCTCGCGCGAGGACATCGATGCGGCGATGCGGCTGGGCTGTGGCTACCCCATGGGGCCGCTCGCGCTTCTCGACCTCATCGGCCTCGACACGGCGTATCAGATCCTCGACACGATGTACCGGCAGAGCCGCGATCGCCTGCATGCGCCCGCACCGATCCTCAAGCAGATGGTGACCGCGGGGCTGCGGGGTCGCAAGACCGGACGTGGCTTCTACACCTACGCTGCGCCCAACTCCCCAGAGGTCGTCGACGACGGTGCCGTCGCGAGCGTTGATGCGAGCATCACGCCTCGGCCTGTCCAGAGCGTGGGTGTCGTCGGTTCGGGGACGATGGCGACCGGTATTGCCGAGGTGCTCGCCAAGGGTGGTTTCGACGTGATCCTCGTCGCGCGTTCGGAGTCGAGCCTCGCGCGAGCGCTGGGAACCCTCGACAAATCTCTTGAGAAGGCGGTACAGCGCGGCAAACTCGAAGCGCCCGATCGCGATGCGATCCGCGCTCGTGTGACCGGCAGCTCGTCGCTGGATTCCCTGGCTCAGGTGGACCTGGTGGTGGAGGCCGTCGTCGAGGAGATCAGCGTCAAGAGT
>JBEGMG010000378.1:0-4330 GCA_041183165.1 Actinomycetota bacterium
TCGAATTCCGCGCGAGAACCTGCTTCCGACGCGGAATTCGAGGCGCTCGTGCGTGGACACGCCGCCCTCTGGCCTAGCCTGAACGCGTGAGCAGCACCCAGGACGACTCCCCGCCCCCCTCGCTTCCCGAGCCTGCCACCGTCACCGTGAAGACTCGGGCCCCCGCGGACTACCCCGGCTGCCCGGTCACCGTGGATATCGCTCTCGCACAGGGGCGCGTGCTCCGGGCCCCTCGGTGGGGTATCCCCGACGCGATCATCCCGCTCCTCGGCTTCGTGCTCATCTCTGTCGCCATCGCCGCGGGCGGCAGCCTCCTCGATCTGCCCCTGCCCTGGCTGCTCCTGCTCGGCCTCACCCTCCCGTGGATCGCACTGGCGGGCTGGCCACTGCTCACGACGGCTCTTCAGGGAAATGGCCCTCGCATCGATCTCGGTTTGCGCCTCACCTGGAGCGACCTCGGGTGGGGACTGATCGGGGGTTTCATCGCGCTCATGGCCGGTGGTGCCATCGCTCTCCTCCTCCAGGCGATCTTCGGCGAGATCACCTCGGCGGCGGGCGACGTGGGAAGTGAGCTGCGCGACGAGGGCCCCATGCTCGCCGTGGTCGCCTTCGCCCTGTGCGTGGCCATCGGAGCACCCATCGCCGAGGAGATCGCCTTCCGCGGCATGGCATACAACGCCCTGACCAAGCGGGGGCTCAGCACCGCCTGGGTCATCGCCATCACGACAGTCGCCTTCAGCCTCTTCCACCTCGAGCCCCAGAGGGTGCCGATCCTCCTTGCCAGCGGCCTCGTCCTCGGGGTGCTGAGGTGGAAAACTCGTAGCCTGGGAGCCCCGATCGTGGCCCACGCCGTCAACAACATCCCAGGAGCAGCATTCCTGCTCCTGGGATGACACCATGAGCCTGTGAGGGGACGCGTCCTGGTCGTCGATGACGACGTGGCATTGGCCGAGATGCTCGGCATCGTGCTGCGCGGGGAGGGCTTCGACCCCGTCTTCTGCGCCGATGGCGGCCAGGCACTCCAGGCGTTCCGCGACTCCCGCCCGGACATCATCCTGCTCGACCTCATGCTCCCGGGCATGGACGGCATCGACGTCTGCCGGGCTATCCGCAACGAGTCCGGCGTCCCCATCGTGATGCTCACCGCGAAGAACGACACCGTCGACGTCGTCCTCGGCCTCGAGTCCGGTGCGGACGACTACATCGTGAAGCCCTTCAAGCCCAAGGAGCTCGTCGCACGACTGCGCGCACGCGTGCGTCGCAGCGACGACCCCGCCACCGGCACGCTGGAGATCGGTGACGTCACCATCGACGTCGCAGGACACGTGGTGCGACGCGCAGGCCGGGTGGTCCCCCTCACTCCGCTGGAGTTCGATCTGCTCGTGTGCCTCGCGCGCAAGCCCTGGCAGGTGTTCACGCGCGAGGTACTCCTCCAAGAGGTGTGGGGATATCGCCACGCTGCCGACACGCGACTGGTCAATGTCCACGTGCAGCGACTGCGCGCCAAGATCGAGCACGATCCCGAGCACCCCGAGATCGTGCTCACGGTGCGCGGCGTGGGATACAAGGCCGGCCCGCCATGACCGCCGGCCCGACGAGTCCGACGACTCCGAGGGCTGCCTCGGCCCCGATGCACCTGGTCACGCTCTGGCGACGTTCCCTCCTGCTCAGGGTGACGGTGACCACGCTCATCCTGTCCATCATCGTCATGACGATCCTGGGGTTCCTGCTTCTCTCCCGAGTCACGACGGGACTGCTCGACTCGGCCGAGCGCACGGCGGTCACGGAGGCGAGTGCCGGCCTGGCCGATGCTCAGCGCATCTCGGCAGCGGCCGCCTCGGGGACGAGTGCCGCGTCGCCCGCGAGCATCGTCGACACGATCGTGGCATCGCTCGCGACGCGGGCGGGTTCTCCGCCGCAGTACGACGTCCTGCTGCTGGCCGGCGAAATCGAGGGAGCTGCACCCGAGCGCGGCACCAATCTCGTCTCCGATGCCAGCGTCCCACCCGAGTTGCGCGACACCGTGATGGCCACCGGGCGACAGTCGTGGACCTACACCGAGATCCGCTATCTCGACGGGCGCAGTGCACCCGGCATCGTCGTGGGCGCACCGCTCGCCGTGACGGATGTCGGCACCTACGAGCTCTACTACCTCTTCCCTCTCACGAACGAGGCGAGCACCCTCGACCTGGTGCGCAGTACCGTCATCGGCACCGGTGTCCTGCTCGTTGTGCTCCTCGGAGCGGTGGCTGCGGTCGTTACGCGCCAGGTGGTCGCTCCTGTCCGGTCAGCAGCGCGCGTCGCAGAGCAGTTCTCCGAGGGTCATCTGCGCGAGCGCATGGCCGTGCGGGGCGAGGACGACCTCGCGCGCCTCGCCATGGCCTTCAACGACATGGCGGCAAGCCTCGAGCAGCAGATTCACCGCCTCGAGGAGCTCTCCGCGGTGCAGCAGCGCTTCGTTTCCGACGTGTCGCATGAGCTGCGCACCCCTCTCACCACCATTCGCATGGCCGCCGATCTGCTCTTCGAGAGCCGGGGCGAGCTCGATCCGCCGACCGCACGGTCCGCCGAGCTCCTCCAGAACCAACTCGATCGATTCGAGAACCTCCTCGGTGATCTCCTCGAGATCTCCCGATACGACGCCGGCGCCGCTGTCCTCGACCTCGAGACGGTCGACCTGGCCGCTCTGGTGAGGCGGGCCGCCGAGTCGGCGCGCCCGCTCGCCGAGCGGCGCGGCAGCGACATCGTCGTCACGGCTCTCGTGGAGCCCTGCCCCGTCGAATGCGATCCCCGGCGCGTCGACCGAATCCTGCGCAACCTCTTCGACAACGCCGTGGAGCACGGCGAGGGCCAGCCGATCGACGTCACGGTGACAGATGACGGCTCCGCTGCTGCCATCACCGTGCGCGACCACGGGGTGGGGTTGTCGGACGACGACATCGCGCACGTCTTCGATCGCTTCTGGCGAGCCGATCCCGCTCGTGCGCGCACCACGGGAGGCACCGGGCTCGGCCTGTCCATCGCCCTGGAGGACACGCGCCTGCACGCGGGGTGGCTCGAGGCCTGGGGCACCCCCGGGGAAGGTGCCTGCTTCCGGCTCACCCTCCCCTGCCGGGCGGAGGTCACCCTCGAGCAGTCGCCCCTGCCCCTCGTGCCCCCCGGCCTCGCGGGCGTCTCGGACGGCGAGGACGAGGTCGAGATCGTGGAGACCGACGCCGCGGAGGCCCGAGCATGAGGCAGCCCACCGCCGTGATCGCGGCCCTGCTCGCGCCACTCCTGGCCGCCTGCGCGGTGATCCCCACCAGCGGCCCCATCCAGCAGGGTGCCGAGGTCGGCGTGGAGACCACCGATCAGGTCATCCGCGTCATCGCGCGTCCACCGCAGGCGGACATGACACCGACCCAGATCGTGTCGGGCTTCCTCCAGGCCTCCGCATCGTTTGAGGATGATCACGCTGTCGCGCGCGAGTATCTGACGCCGGAGGCCGCGGTCATGTGGGATCCCTCGCTCAATGTCAGCGTGTACGACGGGGTGCCGACGATCGTCCCCGACGGCGTCACGGCCGTCGACATGACGGCAACTCGAGTCGGCTCGATCGACGACGAGGGTCGCTACGAGGTCGCACTGCCCGGCAGCCTGATCGAGGAGTCCTTCCGCATGGAGTTCCTCGACGGCAACTGGCGCATCGCCACGCCACCGCAGGGGCTGCTCCTGTCGCGTTCGGATGTCGATCGTGCCTTCCGGGCATTCGAGGTCTACTTCCTCGACCCCACCTTCACCACGCTCGTGCCCGATCCCCGCTACTTCCCTGTTGACGGACCCACACCTGCCACCGCACTCACGCGAGCACTGCTGAGCGGTCCCACGGAGTGGCTCGCGCCGGCGGTGCGCACCGGCTTCCCGGATGGCACCGCCCTGGCCGTCAACGCGGTGCCCGTCGTGGACGGTGTGGCCCGCGTCGACCTCGACCCCCAGGTGCGCCTCGCAGACGAAGACACCCGGCGCGCCTTCTCCGCGCAACTCACCTGGACCCTGGGGCAGGTGCCGGGGGTGCGCTTCCTCGACCTCAACGCCGGCGGTCAGGTCCTCGACGTCGCGGGCGCGCCCAACCCCCAGCCCATGGACTCCTGGCCCGGCTTCGATCCCAATGCCATGCCGGAGGGTGATGGGCCACTGGGCATCGTCGGCGGCCGGGTGATCGACCTCAACCGCACTCCGCCGCTGCCCGTCCCCGGGCAGGCAGGGCTCGGCAACCCGCCCCTCGACGGCCTCGCGGTCTCTCTCACCGAGCGCATCGGCGTCGAGGGCGGCGATGCGCTCGGTGAGAGAG
>JBEGMG010000379.1:0-2608 GCA_041183165.1 Actinomycetota bacterium
TCGAGGAACTGGAGCACGCGTTCCGGTCGGCAATCGACCGTGGTGATTCCGGCCCCATCGTGGTGCATGTGCTCACGCAGAAGGGCCGCGGGTACTCCTTCGCCGAGGACGACGACGAGAAGCACCTCCACGACACCCCCACGTTCAACCCCGCCACCGGGCCGACTGGAAGCGGCCCCACCGGCTACACCCAGGCGTTCAGCGAGGCGCTCATCAAGGCCGCCGAGCACGACGAGCGCATCGTGGCGATCACCGCGGCGATGCCCGGTCCCACGGGACTGCTCGACTTCCAGGAACGCTTCCCCACACGTTTCCTCGACACGGGCATCGCTGAGCAGCACGCCGTCACCACGGCGGCCGGCATGGCACTGGGCGGGCTGCGTCCCGTGGTCGCGCTGTACTCCACGTTCCTCAACAGGGCGTGGGACCAGGTGGTCTACGACGTGGCGCTGCACCGCCTGCCCGTGATCTTCTGCCTCGACCGTGCAGGGATCACCGGAGACGACGGCCCCAGTCACCACGGCGTGTACGACATGGCGCTTCTCTCCAAGGTTCCCGGGATGCGCGTGCTCGCCCCGAGCAGCGTCGAGGACCTGCAGCAGATGCTCCACGATGCGTTCACCCTGGCCGATGAAGGCCCCGTGGTGATCCGCTACCCCAAGGGGGTGGCGCGCCACAGCCAGGTGGTGGGCACTGGCCTGCATGCGCTGCGCCTAGCCGAGGGCGACGGCTCGCTCGCGATTCTCGCGGTCGGCAAGACGGTGGGGGCGGCCGAGCAGGCAGTCGCCGAACTCGCCGCGGGCGGCGTGAAGGCCACGCTTTGGGATGTGCGGTCATGCGCCCCGCTCGACCCTGCGATGATCAGCCACGCCGCGCGGCACCGAGCGGTGCTCACCGTGGAGGACGGATTCCGTGACGGCGGCATCGGACTTGCGGCAATCGATGCCCTGCGCCACGCGGGGTTCACCGGCCCCGCCGAGGCGCTCGGGGTGCCCACCCGGTTCATCCCGCACGCCAAGCCGGATGCGATACTCGCGTCGTTCGGGCTCGATGCAGCCGGAATTGCCGCATCGTCCGTGTCGCTCCTGTCGTAGGTTCTGGATCGATGGCCCTCGACCTCGCCGCCGACCTCGACTTCGCCCTCTCGCTGGCGGATGCCGCCGATGCCTTCACACTCCCCCATTTCGTCTCCCGTTCCTTCACCGTGTCACTGAAGGAGAACCAGACCGAAGTCACCGAGATCGACCGCGGATGCGAGACGCTCATCATGGACATGGTGCGGGCACAGCGACCAACGCATGCCTGGTACGGCGAGGAGCACGGCACTGGGGGAGACTCCGGCGCCGAATGGACCTGGGTGATTGACCCCATCGACGGCACAAGCAATTTCGTGCGGGGAGTGCCCGTGTGGGCCACCCTCATCGCACTTGTCCACCGCGACATGGGCCCGGTGATCGGCGTCGTGTCCGCGCCGGCAATGCAGACGCGTTGGTGGGGCGTGCTCGAAGGCGGCGCGTACTGCAACGGCCACCCCATCCGGGTGAGCGACGTGAGCGCAATCTCCGAGGCCACCCTCTCCATCACCGACAACGCACCGTGGCGAGACCTCGGTTACGGCGACTGGATCAAGAACCTGAAGAAGTCGGTGAAGAGACTGCGCGGCTTCGGTGATTTCTGGCAGCACATGCTGGTGGCACAGGGGTCAATTGACATCGCCGTGGACGCGATCGGCCTAGAGCCCTACGACATTGCCGCCCTCATCCCGGTGGTGCACGCTGCCGGCGGAAAACTGGTCGACCGCAATGCGGAAACCAACTGGCGCGCTGACACCGCCATCACTACGAATGGTTTTCTTGAATTGGGCATTCAATAGTAGTTAAGAGCTGAGCCGCCAACTATCAGAGACAGAGCTCGTGGAACCTTTGGTACCGAGTGTGCGTTGACCCAACTCCAAGCAGGGAATCATCGATATAGGCCCTCACTGAATCAAACCAAGCGGGACGGAAGGCTGAACTTCTCGAGCGGTACTTCATTCCCATTGAGGTCTACATACAGACCAGGTGTCGATGACCGACGAGCTGCCGCAAACGAGCGGCGAAGTTCTTCCACGCCGCGAGCGCATTCACCGCTCAGCATGTAGACCAATAATTCGGCAGCAAGACGAGAGCCACCAGTGACAATTTTGTCCTTTGTCTGGTCGTACATCACTCCCCACCAAGGATTTGAACGGTTAACCAGACAAAAGCCGCCGGCCGCGTCATACTTCGCCAACTTTGCGAATACATCATCAAGTGTTGCGGGACGAATTGGATCGTGCACCACAATCCCCACGGCCGCGGCAAGAGCTTACTGGCTAAGGGAAATCTGCAATTTGGGGCAGCCCCCCTGCGGCTCGAACTAACTCATTCCACTGGTCTCTGTACCCAATTCTGGAGGTATCTGAATACAGGCCGGCCTCCACCTCCGCCTGTGTGATGGTCCGAAATTGCTCCCAGCGAGGATCGGCCCGGTGGAGGAATTCCTCCTTGCGGTGAAGAATGGGTACGTTCGCGGTCTGCGCATAACGGCGCGATGTGAGAGTCTGCGCCACCAAGTCCACCACATCGGT
>JBEGMG010000380.1:0-4021 GCA_041183165.1 Actinomycetota bacterium
GTGCGGGCAGGTCAGCACGTCGACGGCGAACACGCGCCGCAAGAGCTCGGCCCAGGTTGAGGAGTGCGGTGCAGCGTGCCTGTTCGCACGGCTGAAGTCTACCGATGGCATTCGAGGAACGCGATGGGTGGGCAGGCCAGCAGGGGACGCCAATGGCTTTCGCCGAATTCCTGCAAACCCGTGGGCGACACCCGGGGGAGGTGCCAGCGGATGTTCTGCAGGCCCGCGGCCCGCAGCGCGCATTCCACCGTGGCTTCGGTCAGGTAGTAGTTGGTGACCTCGATCGAACCCTCGGGCAGGTGGAAGCTCCAGACGATCGGATCGCCCTCACGCAACGACTCCGATCGTCCCGCTTCCAGTCGCTTCGAGTAGCCGTACGCACGGCCGGTCTCGAAATTGCTCGGCGGGTCGTTGGGCTGGTTGTTGACGGTGACGAAGCGGCCGCCGGGCTTGAGGTTGCGAGCGATTGCCTCGCACATGGCCAGCAACTGGTCGTAGTCCTCCGAGTAGTTCAGCAGGTAGGCCGCGAAAACCAGGTCGCGGGAGGGGCCCAGGTCGACCGCCCGGGCGTCGCCCGTGTGGTACGCGATGCCCAGCGGCTGCGCGGCTTCCTGTGCTTCGGCCAATTCGATCATGCCGCGCGAGAGATCGACACCCACGACCGGCTGCGCACATAGCTTGCGCAAAAGTCGCGTGTAGTAACCCTCGCCACAGGCAAGGTCGAGTGTCGAGAGGCCGCGGACATCGCCCAGCAGTTCGAGAAGCGTGTGGCGTTCCACGTGCGTGCGCCAGGGTTGCAGCTTCGATGCCTGGTACTCCCGGGCGATGCGGTCGTAGTCGGTGCTCATGGCGAACCTTTCCGGGGGTAAGCTCAGCGTATCAGCGATCAGCCTGCGTTTCGTCACCCGTGGTTCGAGCCGATCGAGCCGCCAGTGCGAGGTAGGCAACGAAGGAGACGCCGAAACTGAGGAACCATGCGTAGTGGTAGAGTTCGGTCCAGAACTCCGGGGCCTCGATCCATTCGATCGTCGCCAGGAAGCCGGGCACGCAGGGGGCGATGCCGAGTGCGAGGGCCGCCAGTCCCGCACGGTGGAAGCCGCTGCTGTACCAGTACGGACCCGCCGGGTCGTATAACCCTCGCAGGTCCAGTCGCGTGCGCCGCAGGACAAAATAGTCGGCGATCATCACGCCTCCCACCGCACCGAGCAGCGAGGAGTAGGCGACGAGCCACTTGAAGATGTAGCCAGACGGATCGGCCACCAGACGCCAGGGCTGGATGACGATGCCCACCAGTCCCGTAATGATCGCTCCCATGCGAAACGTAATGTAGCGAGGGCTGAGGTTCGCGAAGTCGTTCGCGGGACCGATGACGTTGGCGGCGAGGTTCGTGGCGAGCGTGGCGATCACCAGGCCGACCAGTCCCACGGCGTGCCAGAGTGGACTTTCAAATCGCGAGAGCAGCTCCACGGGATCCCAGATCGCGTTGCCATAGATGACGACGGTCGCCGAGGTGACGGCCACTCCAATGAAGGAGTACAGGGCCATGGTCGAGGGCAGGCCGATCGCTTGACCAAGGACCTGGTCGCGCTGCGTGCGGACGTAGCGGGTGAAGTCGGGAATGTTGAGCGCCAGCGTGGCCCAGAATCCCACGTTGGCGGTCAGGGCGGGAAAGAAGAAGGACCAGAACTTCCCCGCCTGCTTGCCTCCGTCGGCGAATTCGGATGGCTGCGAAAGCATGGGTCCAAAACCGCCGGCCGCGCGATAGGCCCAGGCGAGCAAAGCCAGGCCCAGGCCGATCAGCAGCGGGGCCTTGAGGTTCAGCAGCACGCGCACCGAGTCGATGCCGCGCCACACGATGTACTGGTTCAGCATCCAGAATGCGAGGAAGCATCCGAACTCGGCCGCGTTGATGCCCAGGCTTGGCAACGGCGCCAGCTGCGACCACGCGGGAATGTAAAGCTCCAGCACCTTGTAGATCGCCCACCCGCCAATCCAGCTCTGGATGCCAAACCAGCCGCAGGCGACCAGCGCGCGAAGCAGCGCGGGCACGTTCGCGCCGCGCAGGCCGAACGAAGCGCGGCAGAAGACGGGAAACGGGATGCCATACCGGGTGCCCGCGTGGGCGTTGAGCACCATGGGCAGCAGCACGATGACGTTGCCGAGAAAGATCGTCAGCACCGCCTGCCACCAGTTCATGCCCTCCTGGATCAACGAGGAGGCCAGCATGTAGGTGGGGATGCAGGCGGAAAGCGCGATCCAGAGTGACGCCATGTCCCGCAGGCCCCAGCGACGCGCCGACTGCGCGATGGGCGCCAGGTCGTCACTCCAGTAGTTCCCCGTCGAGAGGCTGGCTCGCAGCGACGCAACTTCCGCTTCCGTGCCGATCACGCCTCCGGATCGTGCGAACCCGGTTGATGACGGCGGGCGTGGCGAGCGATCCGGAGCACCCAAAGGTCCTTGATGGCCCATGTCTTCTCCTTGCGATGGAACTGGCTGCACCGCTTTGTAAGGCCGAGGGTGGCTCTGTTACCACGCGACGGGCTTGCAGGGTAGCCCCCAAAGACGTGTTCTTCGAGCTTCCATTCGACTCGGCCTGACTGCGATCCTCTCGCCCCAACGTCCCGTCCCAATGTCCTGCCCGAGTGCCTCGCCCGAGTGCTGGCGACGCACTCGATCCGTCCTCTTTGCACCGGAGATGTATCGCATGAAGCCGCTCACCGCTATTTTTCCCGGTCGTTATGTGCAAGGACCGGGAGTGCTGGAGGGGCTGGGGGAAGAGTTAGCGCGACTCGACTGTCGTCGCCTGCTGGTGGTGGCGGGCGGAACGGCGCGGCGCGACGTGCTGCCTCATTGCCAGCCGCGCTGGCCGGCGCAGTTGCAGGTACGGGTGGAATCGTTCGGTGGCGAGTGCAGCCAGGCGGAGGTGGACCGGCTGGTGGCCGTGGCTCGCGAACAGGCGTGCGATGCCGTGGTGGGACTGGGAGGTGGCAAGGTGATGGATACGGCCAAGGCGGTCGCGCACTTCGCCGGGCATCTCCAGACCGTGATCGTGCCCACGATCGCCTCCACCGATGCGCCCACCTCGGCGGTCGTGGTGCTCTACCATGCCGACGGCACGTTCGACCACTACGTCTTCCTGCCTCGCAATCCGGACCTGGTGCTGGTGGATTCCGAAGTCATTGCCCGCGCGCCGAAGCGGTTCCTGGTGGCCGGCATGGGCGACGCGCGGATAGGAACTCCAAGCGGATGACTTCCGCCGGAGGCGGTCGTCGTCGACCGCGCAAAGGAGGTTCGCCGCGGCTGGGCGATCCGTCAAGTCGCCACCAGAGCCCAGATCGGGCTCCTTTGGCAGGCTGGCGAGCCGTTTGAGGCCCGCTGGGGCGGTGGTGCGGGCGCGTTGGAGACGGGCGGACCTACTCGTCCGCGCGGGTTGCGGTAGAGGAGCGGGTAGCGGGAGAGGGTGGCGGGCTCGACGTGGTGAAGGGCGCCGGCTCAGGCGAAGTCAAACTGTTCGGGCGAGCGCGCCGGTGCGGACCGTGGAGACTCGGTGGGCAGTCCGAGGTGGCCGAGGATCCTGCGCACGACGATGGGGTCGGTGAGCTGTGCGATCAGGCGGCGGGGGCCGCCGCAGTGCGGGCAGGTCAGCACGTCGACGGCGAAGACGCGGCGCAGGAGCTCGGCCCAGCTCGAGCGCGACGAGCGCGAGCGGGCGGAGGTGCTGGGCGCGGTCGGCGAGTTGGGAGCGAGCGGGCCGCAGGAGGGCGAAGTGGATGCGGGCGCGCGCTTGGGTACGACGAGATCGCGCCAAGCGGAGGCGGGCGCGAGCACGCCGTGGTAGGTGAGCTGGTGGGCGCGTGGGGGTGGCACGAGTGCGGCGAGCCGCTCGATGAAGGTCAGCGGATCGAAGGAGACGGCCGAAGTGCCGTCGCGCCAGTGGCGTTTGAGGCCGTAGATGACGCGGCCGTCGGGTGCGAGCGCGAGGCGCTGCGTAGCGATCGGCGGGCGAGTCACATAGCGACAC
>JBEGMG010000381.1:0-2772 GCA_041183165.1 Actinomycetota bacterium
CTCCTTGACCCTGCGCATGGGGTGCTGGAAGCGGAAGTTCTCGTGGACCATGAAGGGCAGGTCCTTGGCGGCCATGGCCGCGACCATGGCGCGGGCATCCTCGAGGTCCCACGCCAGCGGCTTCTGGCAGATGGCGGCGACCCCGTGCTCGGCCGCGAGATGCACCATCATCGGATGCGTCGGGGGAGTGGTGGCGATGTCGACGAAGTCGAGTTCCTCGTTGGCGAAGAGCTCGGCGGCATCCGCGTAGGGTCGGCCGCCGAAGTCGCGGGCTGCAGCCTCGAGCCGCTGCGGATCGGTGTCGCATACGGCGACGAGCTCGACATCGGGGATCTCCGCCCACGCGTGCAGGTGGTTCTGCGCGAAGAAGCCGGTGCCGATGACGGCGAAGCGGTAGGGCCTGCTCATAGCTCGACCGGCCGCGTGGGATCGGTGATCCACTCACTCCAGGATCCGACGTACATCCGGGAGCCCTCGAGTCCGGCGATGCTCATGGCAAGCACGTTCTGCGCGGCGGTGATGCCCGAGCCGCAGTAGTAGATGACATCGCTCGGCTCGACACCGTCGAGCAGTTCTGCGTAGTAGGCGCGCAGTTCCTCGGGGCTGCGGAAGGTGAGGTCGGCATTCGTGGTGTTGGCGCGGTCCGCCAGGCCGGCGCCGGCGATGTGGCCTCGCACGGCGTCGTGGTAGACGCCGCCACCGTGATAGCCCTCGGCCCCGCGCGAGTCGAAGACGCAGGTGCGCGATCGCTGGCGGTAGGCGTCGACCTCATCGACATCGGCGAGCAGCTCGGGGCGCAGCCTCATGGGATACGTCGTGGAAGCGCGTTCGGGCACATCTGACGTCACTTCGCCGCCCGCGGCGAGCCACGCCTGCCAGCCGCCATCGAGCACGGCGACGCGATCGTGCCCCATCCACTTGAGCATGAGCCACACGCGCGCAGCGGACATGCGACCTCCGTCGGCGTCGTAGGTCACCACCTGGGTCGACTCATCGATGCCCCAGAGACCGAGCTGGGCGGCGAACACATCGGCGTCGGGAAAGGGGCGGCGGCCGGTGACTCCCGGGATGATCTCGCCGGCCAGGTGAGTGGCGGTATTGGCGTAGACGGCGCCGGGGATATGACCCTCGAGGTAGGCGCGCTGTCCCCACTCCTCGTCGTCGAGGGAGAAGCGTGCGTCCAGGACCACGAGGCGCGGGTCTCCCGCGTGCTCGCGAAGCCATGCGGCGCTGACGATGGTGCGCTCGTCCATGCGGTCATCCTGCCAGTCCGATTCATCCCTATTCTGATGGGGTGACCCCGGATATGACCCCCCGAAGCCGCCTCGCCACCGAGGGCCGTGACCGCGCGCCCAACCGCGGAATGCTGCGCGCGCTGGGCATGGGCGACGACGATTTCGCGAAGCCGCAGATCGGCATCGCGTCGTCCTTCAACCAGATCACTCCCTGCAATATGTCGCTGCGCGAGGTGGCGGCCGACGTCGCCAGCGGCGTGCGCGAGGGAGGCGGCTTCCCGATGGAGTTCGGCACCATCACGGTGTCGGATGTCATCTCCATGGGTCACGAGGGCATGCACTTCTCGCTGGTCTCGCGCGAGGTCATTGCCGACTCGGTGGAGACCGTGATGGAGGCCGAGCGTCTCGACGGCATGGTGACCCTCGCTGGCTGCGATAAGAGCATCCCGGCCATGCTCATGGCCGCCGCGCGGCTGGACGTCGCGAGCGTCCTGCTCTACGCCGGGTCGCTCCTACCCGGGCACGTCCGCTTCAGTGATGGTCGCGAGGAGACCGTCAACATCGTCACCGCCTTCGAGGCGGTCGGTGCCAACGCCAGGGGACTCATGTCCGATGAGGATCTTGACCGCATCGAGCGCGCGGTCTGCCCGACGGCCGGGACCTGCGGGGGGATGTACACCGCCAACACCATGGCCGCCGCCTCCGAGGCCATGGGCATGTCGCTGCCCGGCTCCTCGTCGCCGCCTGCGGTCGACGCGCGCCGTGAGGTGCTTGCCCGCCAGTCCGGCGAAGCCGTGATCGAGCTGATCCGCCAGGGCGTCACCGCGCGCGACATCATCACGCCCCGCTCGATCGAGAACGCCATCACGCTGGTCATGGCCCTGGGGGGTTCGACTAACTCGATCCTGCACATGCCCGCGATCGCGCACGAGGCTGGCTTCGAGCTCGACCTGAGTGATTTCCAGCGCATCAGCGATCGCACGCCGCTCGTCGCCAACCTGAAGCCCTTCGGCGAGTACTTGATGTACGACCTCGATCGGGTCGGCGGCGTACCCCTCGTGATGAAGATGCTGCTCGATGCCGGGCTGCTGCATGGCGACTGCTTGACCGTCACCGGCAAGACGATTGCGGACAATCTCGCCGCACTGTCGATCCCCGGTCCCGACGGCCATGTCGTGCGCTCCCTGTCCGAGCCCCTCGATGCGACCGGAGGCATCTCCATCCTTACCGGGTCCCTTGCCCCCGAGGGCGCAGTCGTCAAGACGGCGGGGGTAGGCGTCGACGCCTTCGAGGGCACCGCGCGGGTGTTCGAGCGCGAGCAGTCGGCCATGGCCGCGCTCGCCGACGGCAGCATCCGCGCCGGCGATGTCGTCGTCGTGCGGTACGAAGGACCCAAGGGCGGCCCCGGCATGCGCGAGATGCTCGCCATCACGGGAGCGATCAAGGGTGCGGGCCTCGGCAGGGATGTCCTACTCGTGACCGATGGTCGCTTCTCCGGTGGCAGCACCGGTCTGTGCGTAGGCCACGTGGCACCGGA
>JBEGMG010000382.1:0-10167 GCA_041183165.1 Actinomycetota bacterium
GGTCGAGTGCGTCAATGTGGAGCACGAAGAGGTGCTCCTCGTGCCGCGCTGGATCGAGTGCGAGCGCGTGACCTTCAAGTACGGACTGGGCAATGAGTTTATCGAGGTCCTCAAGACCCTGCACAGACTCGGGCTCGACCGCACGGACCCGGTCCTGGTGAGGGGAGTGCCCGTCAGTCCGCGGGATGTGGTCGCGGCAGCCCTGCCGGATCCGGCAACCCTCGGTGACCGGATGAGCGGTCGTACGTGTGCGGGCACCTGGGTCACCGGGACGGGCACCGACGGAAGGCCGCGCGAGGTGTACCTCTACCACGTGGCCGACAACGAGTGGACGATGCGCGAGTACGGCACCCAGGCGGTTACCTGGCAGACGGCGATGAACCCCGTCATCGCGCTCGAGTTGCTCGCCGCCGGCACCTGGTCAGGCACCGGAGTGCTCGGCCCCGAGGCGTTCGACGCCGTGCCCTACCTCGACCTCATGCGCGATGGCTACGGTCAGGAGTGGGGCCTGCGCGAGCAGGCCTAGGCGTCGAAGGCCGCAGCGACGACGTCGAGACCCTCGAGCAGCAGGTGGTCGGGGATCGTCAGCGGCGGCAGGAATCGGAGCACGTTGCCGTAGGTGCCGCAGGTGAGGGTGACGACGCCCTGCGCGTGCGCTGCCTTCGACACGCGGCCGGCGAGCTCGGGGTCGGGCTCCATGGTGCCGGGCTTGACGAGCTCGATGGCGATCATCGCTCCGCGTCCACGGATGTCGCCGACTTCCGGATGCGCGGCCTGGAGCGCCTCGAGGCGCTTGCGCATGATGCCCTCGATCTCCAGCGCTCGAGAGTTGAGGTGCTCCTCCTCCATCGCCTCGATGGAGCCGAGCGCCGCCGCGCATGCGATGGGGTTGCCGCCGTAGGTGCCGCCGAGGCCGCCCACGTGCACGGCGTCCATGATCTCGGCGCGACCGGTGACGCCGGCGAGCGGCAGGCCACCGGCGATGCCCTTGGCTGTGGTGATGAGGTCGGGGATGACGCCCTCGTGCTCGCAGGCGAACCACTGGCCGGTACGGCAGAAGCCCGACTGGATCTCGTCGGCGACGAAGACGATGCCGTGCTGCTCGGCGTAGGCCTTGAGTGCGGGGAGGAAGCCCGGAGCCGGCACGATGAAGCCGCCCTCACCCTGGATGGGCTCGATCACGATCGCGGCGATGTTGGCGCCGCCGATCTCCTTCTCCATCTTGGAGGTGGCCCACGAGGCGACCTCGGCGCCCGAGTGCGGGCCGTCGCGGAAGGGGTAGGACATCGGCATGCGGTAGACCTCGGGCGCGAACGGCCCGAAGGACTGCTTGTAGGGCATGTTCTTGGCGGTGAGCGCCATCGTGAGGTTGGTGCGGCCGTGATAGCCGTGATCGAAGACGACGACCGCCTGGCGCTTGGTGTAGGCGCGGGCGATCTTGACGGCGTTCTCGACGGCCTCTGCGCCTGAATTGAAGAGCGCCGAGCGCTTCACGTGGTCTCCGGGGGTGAGGCGGTTGAGCGCCTCGCACACCTCGACGTAACCGGAGTACGGCGTGACCATGAAGCAGGTGTGCGTGAAGTCGGCGACCTGCCGCTGCACGCGCTCGACGACGCGAGGGTGCGCATTGCCCACCGTCGTGACGGCGATGCCCGAGCCGAGGTCGATGAGGGAATTGCCGTCGACGTCGATGATCACGCCGCCGCCGGCGCGCTCGACGAAGACGGGCATGGTGCCGCCGACACCGGCCGATACGGCGGCGGTGCGCCGCTCCATGAGGGCCCGCGATCGGGGGCCGGGAAGCTCGGTGACGAGGCGCCGCTCCTGGGGGATCTCGGTCACTGAGGGAAGCAGGGTGTCGGTCATAGGGAAGAGCGTAGGACAATCGGACCGTGGCCGAGAGACGAGACGTCATCATCCTCGGCAGCACGGGTTCGATCGGGCGCCAGGCCCTCGACGTCATCGAGCGCAATCCCGAGCGCTTCCGGGTCGTGGGCCTCTCGGCGGGAGGGGGCCAGCCCGACCTCCTCGCGGAGCAGGCGCGCCGCCACGGAGTGACCGATATCGCGGTGGGGGAGGCCGAGTCGGCGGAGCTCGCGGGCCGTCCGTGCGACGTGGTCCTCAACGGGCTTGCCGGAGCCGCGGGCCTGCTGCCCACCCTGCGGGCACTGGAGGCGGGCACCGCGCTCGCGCTCGCCAACAAGGAGTCGCTCATCATCGGGGGTCCGCTCGTGCGCGAGCGCGCGCGACCCGGTCAGATCCGGCCCGTCGACTCCGAGCACTCCGCGCTCGCGCAGTGCCTCATGGGTGGCACGCGCGCCGAGGTCTCCCGACTCATCCTCACCGCGAGCGGGGGACCCTTCCGCGGCTGGTCACGCGAGAGGCTCTCGGCCGTCACGCCCGAGCAGGCGCTCGCGCATCCGACGTGGTCCATGGGACCGCTCGTCACCGTCAACTCGTCGACTCTTGTCAACAAGGGTCTCGAGGTCATCGAGGCGCACCTGCTCTTCGACATTCCGCTTGAGCGCATTGACGTGGTCGTCCACCCGCAGTCGGTGGTCCACTCGATGGTCGAGTTCGTCGACGGGTCGACTCTCGCGCAGGCGAGTCCACCCGACATGCGCCTGCCCATCGCCTGGGCCCTGGGCTGGCCCGATCGCGTGCCCGGCGCGGCGCCCTCCTGTGACTGGAGCACAGCGGCCACCTGGGAGTTCCTCCCCGTGGATCATGAGGCGTTCCCGGCCCTGGGGCTCGCCCGGAGCGCGGGTGAGGCGGGGGGCACCGCGCCGGCGGTCTTCAACGCCGCCGATGAGGCCTGCGTGGCCGCGTTCCTCGAGGGGCGCCTGGACTTCCCCGGCATCCCCGAGGTGATCGCCGACGTGCTTCAGCGTCACCTCGGGGGCGACAATCGAGGAGGGGCAGGGAACCCCCTGACCGTTCAGGACGTCCTTGACGCAGATGCCTGGGCCCGATCCGCGGCCACCGAGTTGATCGAGGGGAGGGTCCGATGATGTGGGAGATCGTGGGCATTGTCGCGTTCTTCCTGCTCATCCTTGCCTCGATCGCCCTGCATGAGATCGGCCACCTCGTCCCGGCCAAGAAGTTCGGCGTCAAGGTGACCGAATACATGGTCGGCTTCGGCCCGACCGTGTGGTCCAAGCGCAAGGGCGAGACGTCGTACGGCGTCAAGGCCATCCCGGTCGGCGGATACATCCGCATGATCGGCATGCTGCCGCCGCCCAAGGACGCGCCGGCGGGCACGGCACGCTCCATGTCGACCGGTCGCCTCGCACTGCTCGTCGAAGACGCGCGGCGCCAGTCGCTCGAGGAGATCTCGCCGGGCGACGAGAATCGCGTCTTCTACAAACTCCCGGTCCACAAGCGCGTGATCATCATGCTCGGCGGCCCGGTCATGAATCTCCTGCTCGCCTTCTTCCTCTTCGCCGCTGTGCTCGTGGGCATCGGCGTGCCGCAGCCGAGCCTGACCGTGTCCGCGGTCGTGCCCTGCGTGCCGACCGTTGAAGCGCCCACGGGTCAGCCCGATGCTTCGGGCGCCTGCGCCACGGGTGAGTCCCCGGCGGCCGTGGCGGGACTCCAGCCCGGTGACGTCATCACGGCCTACAACGGCAGTGCGCCCGCGTCATGGGATGCGCTCACCCAGCAGATCCGCGAGCAGGGTGCCGCCGAGGGCGTGCTCACCGTCCAGCGTGCGGATGGCACAACGGTTGACATCCCTGTGAGCACCGTCGATGTCACGCGCCCGGTGTACGACGAGATGGGCGAACCCACCGGCACGACGGAGACGACCGGCTTCCTCGGCGTACGACCCGAGATCGAGTACGTCGCGCAGCCATGGTCGGCCGTCCCCGCGCAGATGTGGGATCTCACCGCGCGCTCGGCGGTCGCCCTTGTCTCACTGCCCGTGCGCGTCTACGAACTCGTCACCGAGACTCTCGTGGGCGGCGGCGAGCGTCAGATCGATAGTCCGGTGAGTGTCGTGGGAGTGAGTCGCCTCGGCGGCGAAGTCGTCGCGTCCGAGGAGCCGATCGAAGCCAAGCTGGCGATGTTCCTCGGCCTGGCGGCGTCCCTCAACCTCTTCCTGTTCCTCTTCAACCTGCTGCCGATCCTGCCGCTCGACGGCGGCCATGTGGCCGGGGCGCTCTACGAGGGCACTCGACGGCAGTGGGCTCGTGTGCGTCGCAAGCCCGATCCGGGGCCTGTCGACGTAGCCCGGTTGATGCCCGTGGCCTACGTCGTCGCCATTGCCCTGGTGGCCGTGGGCGCGATCGTCATCTTCGCCGACCTGGTGAAGCCGATCACCCTGGGCTGACGCCCCTCTTCCAATCCCACCGAAAACGACGCCTCGTCGCGCCATTGGGGGGTCGGGCGCGCGACGGGACGTCGTTTTGGGCGTGAGCCCGGGATGTCGAAGCCGCACGCGTCGGGGATACTTGGGGGGTGAGCATCGACCTGGGCCTGCCCGCCGCACCTCCGCCCACTCTGGCCCCGCGTCGCCCCACTCGGCAGTTGCTCCTGCGCCATCCCACGCATCCGGTCAAGGTGGGTGGTGACGCCCCCATCAGCGTGCAGTCGATGGCTACCACCCTCACCGCCGATGTCAACTCCACGCTCCAGCAGATCGCGGAGCTCACCGCCGCCGGCTGCCAAGTGGTGCGGGTCGCCGTGCCCAGCCAGGACGATGCTGACGCCCTGCCGCAGATCGCGCGCAAGTCCGGCATCCCCGTCATCGCCGACATCCACTTCCAACCCAAGTACGTCTTCGCTGCTCTCGAGGCGGGCTGCGCGGGAGTGCGCGTCAACCCCGGCAACATCAAGCAGTTCGATGACAAGGTCAAGGAGATCGCGCGCGCGGCCAAGGACATGGGTACGCCGATCCGCATCGGCGTCAACGCCGGCTCCCTGGATAAGCGGCTCATGGAGAAGTACGGCAAGGCGACACCCGAGGCACTGGTCGAGTCGGCACTCTGGGAGGCATCGCTCTTCGAAGAGCACGGTTTCGGCGACATCAAGATCTCCGTGAAGCATCACGACCCCGTGGTCATGGTCCAGGCCTACCGCCTCCTCGCGTCCCAGTGCGACTACCCGCTGCACCTCGGCGTGACCGAAGCCGGACCTGCCTTCCAGGGCACCATCAAGTCGGCCGTTGCCTTCGGCGCACTGCTGTCCCAGGGCATCGGCGACACCATCCGCGTCTCGCTGTCGGCTCCTCCCGTCGAGGAGGTCAAGGTCGGCATCGGGATCCTGGAGTCGCTCAACCTGCGCCAGCGCGGACTCGAGATCGTGTCCTGCCCCTCCTGCGGGCGCGCGCAGGTCGACGTCTACACCCTCGCTGAGCAGGTCACCGCTGGGCTCGAAGGCCTCGAGGTGCCGCTACGCGTCGCCGTCATGGGATGCGTCGTCAACGGCCCCGGCGAGGCGCGCGAAGCCGATCTCGGCGTCGCCTCCGGCAATGGCAAGGGACAGATCTTCGTGCGCGGCGAGGTGATCAAGACCGTCCCCGAGCACCAGATCGTCGAGACGCTCATCGAGGAAGCAATGAAGCTGGCCGAGGAGATGGGTGATGACAGCGCCGGCGATCCCGTCGTCACCGTCAGCTGAGCGCGACGGCCTCGTACGGGCCCTGGAGTTCAGGGACCTTCCCGATCTTGATCGACTCCTCGACGCGGATCCCATCGCCCATTGCTTCGTCGCGTCTCGACTGGATGAGGTGCGCACGGGAAATCGTGGCCACCGCCTTGCGTCGGACTTCTGGATCGTGGAGCGCGGCGGCAGGTGTGTCGCAGCACTTCATCTCGGAGCCAATGTCGTCCCGATCGCGACCGATGACGCCGCTCGCCGGATCCTGGCCGATCGACTGCGCCGCGGCGGCCGCAGGGGCTCCTCGCTCGTGGGACCTGCGGAGGAGGTCCTCGACCTGTGGCGACTCCTCGATGGCGCGTGGGGTCCCGCGCGCGAGGTGCGCGCCCGCCAGCCGCTGCTCGCTCTCGATCGGACGCCGTCGGTAGTCCCCGATCCCGGTGTGCGGGCCGTGCGTCCCCAGGAGACCGATCTGCTTGTGCCCGCGTGCATTGCGATGTTCACCGAGGAGGTCGGCATCTCGCCGGTATCCGGCGGCGCAGGTGCGGCGTACCGGGCTCGCGTGGCTGAGCTCGTGCAGGCAGGGCGCGCGCTCGCGCGGATCGAGAACGGACGCGTGGTCTTCAAGGCCGAGATCGGCGCAGCGTCGAGCCGCGCCTGCCAGATCCAGGGCGTGTGGGTTGCACCCGACCGCCGCGGGCAGGGACTCAGCGAGCCCGGCGTGGCCGCGGTTGTCGAGATCGCCCGGACCACGGTCGCGCCCATCGTCAGCCTCTACGTCAACGACTACAACTCCGTCGCCCGGCGCTGCTACGAAGCGGTCGGCTTCCGGGCTGCCGGGGAGTTCGCGACCGTCCTGCTCTGATCAGCCGGCCTCCTGTGAGGGTGAGCAGCAGACGCCCGCAGTTCCGCAGGCATATCCAGGCTTTCCCGGCTCCGGAAGTCTTGATACGCCCGCGCTGGTGCTGTTCCGGTCGGCGGGTTCGCCACCGTGCTCCTGCGAACGCCGGGCCCCTGGCTAGGGTGAGCCCGTGCTGCTGCGGATGTCGACCCTCTTTGTGCGGACCCTGCGTGATGACCCCGCGGATGCCGAGGTGCCGAGCCATCGCCTGCTCGTGCGCGCGGGCTACGTCCGCCGCGTCGCGCCCGGAGTCTTCTCGTGGCTGCCGCTGGGCTACCTCGTCTACCGCAACATCGAGGCCATCGTGCGCGACGAGATGGACGAGGCGGGCTTCCAGGAGGTGCACTTCCCGGCCCTGCTACCGCGCGAGCCCTACGAGCGGACGAATCGGTGGGAGGAGTACGGCGACAACCTCTTCCGCCTGCAGGACCGCAAGGGGGGCGACTACCTGCTCGGCCCCACGCACGAGGAGATGTTCACGCTCATGGTCAAGGGGGAGTACTCCTCCTACAAGGACCTGCCGCTGATCATCTACCAGATCCAGACGAAGTACCGCGATGAGGCGCGGCCGCGCGCGGGCATCCTGCGCGGGCGCGAGTTCGTCATGAAGGACTCGTACTCCTTCGACGTCGACGACGCCGGTCTCGAGCGCTCCTACCTGCGCCACCGCGATGCCTACATCTCCTGCTTCGACCGGCTCGGGCTGGACTTCGTCATCGTGTCTGCGCAGTCCGGTGCCATGGGCGGCTCGCAGAGCGAGGAGTTCCTCGCGCCCACCGAGTCGGGCGAGGACACCTACGTCCGCTGCACCGCCTGCGACTACGCCGCCAACGTGGAGGCCATGGTCAGCCCGCCGATGCCCGCGCGCGATGCCTCCGGGCTCCCCGCGGCGCAGGTCCATGACACCCCGGACACGCCGACGATCGCCACGCTCGTCGAGGTTTCCAACGCACGGCCTGAGATCCGCCGGCCTGACCGCGACTGGACCGCGGCCGACACGCTCAAGAACGTCGTCTTCATGGCGACGTACCCCGACGGCACCTCGGCGCCCCTGGCGATCGGTGTCCCCGGCGACCGCGAGGTCGACGTCAAGCGTCTCGAGGCCGCACTGCACCCGGTCGCGCTGCGTCCCTTCGAGGAGGAGGACTTCCCGAAGTACCCCGCACTCGTGAAGGGCTACATCGGCCCGGGCGCGCTCGGGGGCGAGGGCAATATCCGCTTCCTCGTCGACCCCCGCGTCGCCGTCGGCACCGCGTGGATCACCGGTGCCAATGAGAAGGGGCGCCACGTCTACGGGCTCGTGCGCGGACGCGACTTCGATGTCGATGGCGAGATCGAGGCCGTGGAGATCATCGAGGGCGACCCATGCCCCCGCTGCGGCGCCGACATCGAGATCGCGCGCGGCATCGAGATCGGCCACATCTTCCAGCTCGGTCGCAAGTACGCCGAGGCCATCGGCCTCACCGTCCTGGATGAGAACGGCAAGCAGGTCACGGTGACCATGGGTTCCTACGGCCTGGGCGTCTCGCGGGCTGTTGCCGCCATCGCCGAGCAGCATCACGACGACAAGGGCCTGGTCTGGCCGCGGGCTGTGGCCCCCGCCGACGTGCACATCGTCGCGACGGGCAAGGACGACGCCCCGTTCGAGGAGGCCGAGCGACTTGCGGCATCGCTCGATGAGTCAGGCGTGCGGGTGCTCCTCGACGACCGACGCGGTGTCTCGCCAGGGGTGAAGTTCAACGATGCCGAGCTCATCGGCGTCCCGACGATCGTGGTGGTGGGCAAGCGTCTCGCTGACGGCGTGGTCGAGTTGCGCGACCGGGCCAGTGGCGACTCGGTTGATGTGCCGGTCGGTGAGATCGCGACTCGCCTCGTCGACCTCGTCCGTGCATGACCGTCCACGCCGTCGTCTTCGACTGGGGCGGCACGCTCACCCCCTGGCATGACATCGACCTCGTCGAGCAGTGGTCGGCGTACGCCGTCGTCTACGAGCGATCGGATGCGACCCTCGCCGCCCGTCTCGCGGAGGCCGAGGTGGCGCTCTGGCGCGAACAGCAGGCAACGCGCGGGGCGGGCGGCACCGGCACCCTCGATCACGTCTTCGCCTCATGCGGCGTCGACACCTCCGATGAGCGCCACGGGGTCGCCCTCGCCGCCTACCTCGAGGCCTGGGACCCGCACACGCTCGCTGATCCGGATGCTCGCCCGCTCTTCGAGGCCCTGCGCGAAGCGGGGCTGCGCATCGGCGTGCTCTCCAACACCCTGTGGCCGCGCTGGCACCACGAGGCGGTCTTCTCTCGCGACGGCCTTGCCCCTTTGATCGACGCGGCGGTGTACTCCAGTGAGATCCCCTTCGCCAAGCCGCACGCGGATGCCTTCCGTGCAGCGATCGTCGCCGTCGGCTCGACACCGGAGCACACGGTCTTCGTCGGCGACCGCCCGTGGGATGACGTACACGGTGCGCAGCAGGTGGGCATGCGCGCGATCCTCATCCCGCACTCCCGGCTGGGTGATCAGGCGGTGGACGTCGACGTGACGCCCGATGCTGTGGTGGAGCGCCTGGGCGATGTGCTGGAGGTCGTGCTCGCCTGGAGGATTCAGGCGTGACCCCGGAGTGGTACGTCATCGTGCTGCTCTGCGCGGTCGCGGCGGCGGCAGGCTGGGTCGATGCCGTCAGCGGCGGGGGCGGTCTGCTCCAGTTGCCCGCGCTCCTCATCGCGCTGCCCGCCGACAAGCCGGCGCTCGCGCTGGGCACCAACAAGCTCTCGTCGATCTTCGGTACGTCGGCTGCGGCGATCACCTACGGGCGCATCGAGATGCCTCGGCTGAGGACGGCTCTGCCGATGGCGGCTGCGGCCTTCGCCGGCGCGGCGGCCGGCTCGCTCATGGCCATCCACCTGCCGCCGACGATCTACCGTCCGATCATCCTGGTCGCGCTCATCCTGGTCTGGCTCTTCATTGCCTTCCGCCGCGACTTCGGGCTCACCTCGCGCGAGGTCTCGCGGCGTCGGCATCTGGTGACCGCGATCGTCGGGGGCGTCGCCATTGGCTTCTACGACGGTGCTGTCGGCCCAGGCACCGGGTCCTTCCTCATCGTGCTGCTGGTGGCCGCGGTCGGCTACACCTTCCTCCAAGCATCGGCCACCGCAAAGATCGTCAACGTCGGCACCAACGCCGCATCGCTCATCGTCTTCGGGCTCAGCGGCTCGGTGCTGTGGGGTCTCGGCCTGCTCATGGCGGCGTGCAACGTCACCGGCGCGATCATCGGTGCGCGCACGGCGATCGCCCGGGGGAGCGGCTTCGTGCGGATCGTGCTCCTCGCCGTGACCGGCGTGCTCATCGCGGTCCTGGCCTGGCAGACGGTCGTGTCCTTCTAGACCCGCGAGGGTTCTAGCGCCCCGGGAAGGCCGCGGTGGAGCCGCCCCAGGCAATGGAGCGCACGGAGCATTCGCACGCCGAGAGCACCGCATTGCGGCGATCGCCGCTGGTGACCTCTGCGGCGAGGTCGGCGTACGCCGCTGCAAGGCGTGCCTCTACGTCTGCGAGCAGCGCGCGCGCAGACGCGGGGGAATCCACCGGCCCCGTGATGAAGCCGCCGGGGGCTCCGGACTCCTCGGCGTCGCTCGCCCGGCCACGCAGCACGAACACGCGCGCGCGATGGGCGGCGA
>JBEGMG010000383.1:0-4548 GCA_041183165.1 Actinomycetota bacterium
ACAACAATTCCCTGGGGGCTCACCCCCACTGAAGGCAAGGGGGCCGCGTGGCTGACTACACCCCGACCCCGGAGGACCGCTTCGCCTTCGGCATGTGGACCATCGGGCACCCGGGTCGCGACCCCTTCGGCGACGCCACGCGTCCCGCGATCGACCCGGTCGATTACGTCAAGGGCCTCGCCGACATCGGCGCCTGGGGAGTGAGCTTCCACGACGATGACCTCATGACCTTCGGTGCTCCGGAGGCGGAGCGCCGCGCTCAACTCGATCGTTTCAAGAAGGCACTCGATGAGACCGGCATCGTCTGCTCGATGGCGACGACCAATCTCTTTTGGCACCCGCTCTTCAAGGATGGCGCCTTCACATCCAATGATCGCGATGTACGCCGCTACGCGATCGCCAAGTCGATGCGCAATCTCGATGTCGCCGCCGAGCTGGGCGCGCCGACGTATGTCTTCTGGGGTGGGCGCGAAGGCGTGGAGGCCGCCGCATCCAAGGAGCCGCAGGACGCACTCGAGCGCTACCGCGAGGCTCTGGACTTCCTCGCCGGATACGTCAAGGACAAGGGCTACGACATCCGCTTCGCCATCGAGCCCAAGCCCAATGAGCCCCGGGGCGACACCTTCCTGCCGACCGTGGGCCACGCGCTTGCCTTCATCCAGACCCTGGACAACGCCGAGATGGTGGGCCTCAATCCCGAGGTCGCTCACGAGACGATGGCGGGTCTGAGCTTCTATCAGGGCGTCGCCCAGACGCTGTGGCAGGGCAAGCTCTTCCACATCGATCTCAATGACCAGAAGATCGGTCGCTACGACCAGGACCTGCGCTTCGGCTCCGAGGGCATCAAGGACAACTTCTTCCTCGTCCGCCTGCTGGAGAACTCCGGCTACGCCGGCCCGAAGCACTTCGACTCCCGTCCCTACCGCAATGAGGGGGGCGAGGGCATCTGGGACTTCGCGCGCGGAAGCATGCGCACCTATCTCATCCTGCGCGAGAAGGCGCGCCAGTTCGACGCCAACCCCAAGGTGAAGCAAGCCTTCGCCGATGCCGGCGTCCCTGAGCTCGCCCAGCCCACGGTGGGGCCGTATTCCGCGGCCGCCGCCAACGCACTGCTCTCGGAGCAGTTCGACCCCGAGTCCCTGGCCAGCCGCGGCTATCGCAATGAGCAGCTGGACCAGTTGGTGATCGACACGATCCTCGGCGCGTAGCCGAATCGGTCGTAGCACCGCAGCACGTCCGCACGTCCGCACGTCCGCACAACCGCACGGCACTATCCGACACATGCAGGGTCGCCCTGCTGAGAAAGGACCCAGATGTCCAAGCGCACCTTCGGAGCCATCGCCGGCCTTGCCGCCGCTGGTCTCCTTCTTGCCGCCTGTGGCGGCAGCGGTGGCGACGCCGCATCGTCCAGCGCCGCCCCCGCGAGCAGCTCCGCCGCTCCGGAGAGCAGCTCCGCCGAGCCCGCTCCCGAGCCCGTAGCGGCCAAGGTCGGCGTGATCCTTCCCGACGCTGCCTCCTCGGCACGCTGGGAGACCGCGGACCGTCCGTTCCTCGAGCAGGCCTTCCAGGCGGCCGGCGTCGAGTACGACATCCAGAACGCCAATGGCGACAAGGCGAAGTTCGCCACCATCGCCGACCAGATGCTCGCATCGGGCATCAATGTCCTCATGATCGTCAACCTCGACAGCCCCTCCGCGGCCGCTGTCATCGCGAAGGCTGACGCGCAGGGCGTCCCGACGATCGACTACGACCGTCTCACCCTCGGTGGTGGCGCTCAGTACTACGTCTCCTTCGATAACGTCGCCGTCGGCACCAAGATCGGCGAGGGCCTCGTGACCTGCATGCAGAACAACGGCAATGACGCCGGCCCGGTGGTGCTCCTCAACGGCTCCCCGACCGACAACAACGCCACCCTCTTCAAGGAGGGCTACCAGGCCGTCATCGAGGGCGCTGGCTACACCATCGCTGCTGACCAGAGCGTTCCGGACTGGGATAACACCAAGGCCGGCACGATCTTCGAGCAGATCTACACCGAGGTCGGCGGCGACCTCATCGGCGTTGCCTCGGCGAACGACGGCCTCGGTGGCGCAGCCATCGCCGTCCTCGAGCGCAACGGCGTTGCAGGCGAGATCCCCGTCACCGGCCAGGACGCCACCGACGAGGGTCTGCAGCGCGTGCTGCTCGGCACCCAGTGCATGACCGTCTACAAGGCCATCAAGGCCGAGGCTGACGCCGCTTCCGCCCTGGCCGTGGCGCTCGCCAAGGGCGAGATCCCCACCGCTGACGGCCTGGCTACCGCCTCCGTCACCGACACGGAGACGGGCGGCACCGTCAAGGCCGTCCTCCTGGAGCCGATCTCGGTCTTCCCGGAGAACGTCAAGGACGTCATCGCTGACGGCTTCACCACCTACGATCGCGTCTGCACCACGCCCGCGATCCAGGAGAAGTGCGCGGAGTACGGCATCACGCCGTAACGCTCTAGCACTTCATCTCGCACACCATGAAGAAGCAGCGGGGGCGGGTCGGAATCCGGCCCGCCCCCGTCGCTCTCCTGACAGACTTTGCTGCAGCCCACCGTCGACCCTGCGAGGAGCGATGACCGACACCAGTGCACCCCTGCTATCTCTCAGGGGTATCAACAAGAGCTTCGGCCCCGTCCACGTGCTCCGCGACGTCGATCTCGATGTCCGTGCCGGCCGCGTGACGGCGCTCGTCGGTGACAATGGCGCCGGCAAGTCCACGCTCATCAAGGGCATCGCAGGGATCTACCCCTTCGACAGCGGTCAGGTGAGCTTCGAGGGCAAGCCCGTGTCCATCGGCGGCCCCAAGCAAGCCAACGACCTCGGCATCGAGGTCGTCTACCAGGACCTCGCCCTCTGCGACAACCTCGATGTCGTCCACAACATGTTCCTCGGTCGCGAGGTGAAGTCCGGCGTCACGCTCAACGAGACGGCCATGGAGAAGCGCGCGGCGGAGACCCTCGCGGGGCTGTCCGTGCGGACCCTCAAGTCCCTCCGCCAGCAGGTGTCGAGTCTCTCGGGTGGCCAGCGGCAAACTGTCGCGATCGCCCGTGCCGTGCTGTGGAACTCCAAGCTGGTCATCCTCGACGAGCCGACGGCCGCGCTGGGCGTGGCGCAGACCGAGCAGGTCCTCAACCTCGTACGCCGACTCGCCGACAACGGCCTCGGCGTCATCCTCATCTCGCACAACATGAACGACGTCCAGGCTGTCGCAGACGATGTCGCGTGCCTCTACCTCGGACGCATGGCCGCCCAGGTGGAGAAGACGAGCGTGTCGTCGCAGCAGGTCGTCGAACTCATCACCACCGGCCGGTCCGGCGATATCGGCCTGAATCCCGAGACTGCTATGGGAGGTGCCGCATGAGCGCGCAGACCACCGACGTCGACATCGCGGCCGCCGGCGACACCGGGGGAATCGGCCAGGCCGTCCGCGACTACTGGGCACGCGTGCGAGGCGGAGACATTGGCTCGCTCCCTGCGGTGCTCGGCCTGATCGCGCTCGTCATCCTCTTCGGCGCCCTCGAGGGGTCGACGTTCCTGTCCATCTTCAATTTCGCCAACCTCATCAACCAGAGCGCGGCGATCATCGTGCTCGCCATGGGGCTCGTTTTCGTCCTCCTCCTGGGCGAGATCGACCTCTCCGCGGGCTTCGCCGCCGGCACGTGCGCCGCGATCCTCGCGGTCGCCCTCAACAACTGGGGACTTGCCTGGCCCGTCGCGCTGCTCGCCGCACTCCTCACCGGTGTCGTCATCGGCCTGCTCATCGGTGTGCTCGTGGCCAGGCTCGGGATCCCGAGCTTCGTCGTCACCCTCGCAATGTTCCTCGCGCTTCAGGGCGCCATGCTCCTCATCATTGGCGAGGGCGGCACCATCCCCATCCGCAGCGACGCCATCCTCGTTGTCATGAACGGCAACATGTCCGTCGTTGCCGGGTGGGTCCTGGCCGTCGTCATCGTTGCCGGCTTCGCGCTGTCAACGCTCCTTGCCATCCGCCGTCGCCGCAAGGCCGGGCTGCCCGCGGAGGCCATGAGCGTGTGGGCCGTCAAGGTTGTCGCCCTGGGCGCACTCATTTTCGTCGCGACGTACCTGCTCAACCAGGAGCGTCAACTGCCCTCGGCAAAGGTGACCATCCAGGGCGTGCCCTGGGTCGTGGTCGTGATCCTGGTGCTGCTCGTGGGACTCACCTTCATCCTGCAGCGCACCGGCTTCGGCCGGCATGTCTACGCCGTGGGCGGCAATCGCGAGGCCGCTCGTCGCGCGGGTATCAATGTCAAGGGTCTGATGATCACGTGCTTCGTCTTCTGTTCGACCCTTGCCGCGATTGCCGGCGTCCTCCTCGCCTCCCGCGACAACTCCGTGTCACCCACCACGGGTGGTGCGCAGACGCTGCTCTTCGCGGTCGGCGCGGCCGTCATCGGCGGCACGAGCCTCTTCGGCGGGCGCGGCAAGATCCGTGATGCGGTCATCGGCGGACTCGTCATCGCCGTGATTGCCAATGGCCTGCCGCTCATCACCCAGCAGTCCGGCA
>JBEGMG010000384.1:0-6162 GCA_041183165.1 Actinomycetota bacterium
TACACGGTGGACGTCACGCCCATGGTCCGCGATATCCAGGAGACCCTGCAGGGCGACCACAAGCCCCGCTTCTCCGACATCCGCGGACGCGCACTCGGCCTCATGCCCATCGTCTGGATCGGCATCATGCTCAGCGCCTTCCAGCAGTTCGTCGGCATCAACGCGGTCTTCTACTACTCCAACACCATCTGGGAGTCTGTCGGCTTCTCCGAGTCGCAGGCCTTCCAGACATCACTCATCACGACCGGGATCAACGTCCTCTTCACCATTGTCGCCATCGCACTCGTCGACAGGATCGGGCGCAAGCCCCTCCTGCTCATCGGCTCCGCGGGCATGGTGCTCACGCTGGCCACTCTCACCTGGATCTTCGGCACGGCACCGGTCAACGCCGATGGGCAGCCGGTGCTCTCCGACGGCCCAGATGTCGTCGCGCTGATCGCCTTCAACCTCTACGTCGCGTTCTTCGCCGCGACATGGGGACCGGTCGTGTGGGTGCTCCTAGGCGAGATGTTCCCCAACCGCATCCGCGCGACCGCGCTCGCCGTCGCCGCGTCCGCCCAGTGGATCGCCAACTTCCTCGTCTCCACGACATTCCCCGAGCTGGCCGGTATCTCCCTCGGCTTGGCTTACGGCATTTTCACGGTCTTCGCCGTGCTCTCGATCCCCTTCGTCATGAAGTACATCCGCGAGACGCGAGGGGTCTCCTTGGAAGATATGGGCGAATTGGAAGGGGCCCGGGCGGCGTGATTCGCGTCACCACCGCCACATTGGGTGTGAATTGAGCGCGCCACCGCAGGCAACAGGTGCGCTGCGGGCCTAGCCTGGCAGAACTCCACACAACATCTGCGAGGGCCCACCATGCGCACAGGACGCGCTCCTTGGCGCACAGCGGGCGAACGTCTGGCCCGAGCGTGGAGTCACGCCCCCGACCGCATCCGGCGCGCTGCACTCCTTGCGGTCATCGTGCTTACGGCGTACATCATCCTGCGACTGATCTTCACGCGCGCGGACGCCGAGCCGATTTCCATCTGGATGCTCTTCATCGCTGAATTGATGAGCCTGCTCAGCCTGGCGCTCTTCGCCTATGACGCGTGGAGCATCCCGCCCGTATCGACACCTGAGCCTCTCGACGTCGACACGGACATCGTGATCGCCACGTACAACGAGCCCGTCGACATCCTCGAGCCCACGATCGTCGCCAGCCTGCGCGTCGCGGGCGTTCGCCATGTGTGGGTCCTGGACGACGGACGCAGGCAGGACATCGCGAACCTGTGCGCTGATCTTGGGGCGCGCTACATCACGCGTACGGACAATCGCCATGCGAAGGCCGGCAACATCAACGCCGCGCTGCCCCAGATGGATGCGGATTTGCTCCTCTTTCTCGACGCGGACCACGTGCCACAGCGCAGCGCCATCCAGCAGATGTCCGGCTACTTCCGTGATCCTGCGGTTGCGCTCGTGCAGAGCCCGCACGACTTCCGCAACCGCGACTCCGCGCAGCACACGCACGGCAGCCACCACGAGCAATCGCTCTTCTTCGAGGTGCTCATGCCGGCGCGCGAGCGACACCAGGCGATCTTCTGGTGCGGATCCGCAGCGCTACTCCGGCGCTCCGCGCTCGAATCCGTGGGAGGTGTCGCCACCGACACCGTGTCGGAGGACCTGCACACGTCGCTCAAGCTTCAGCTCAACGGCTATGTCTTGAGGTACCACAACAGGGTTCTGGTCACCGGTATCGCGCCTCACACCACCGCTGACTACCTGCTCCAGCGCGATCGATGGGCACGCGGGACCCTGGCCGTCCTCACCGGGCGAGAGTCTCCGGTATTTGGTCGCGGCTGGTCATGGCGCCAGCGGATTCACTACCTCAACAATCTCCTGTACTACTTCTTGCCGTTCCAGCGATTGCTCTACGTCGGCGTGCTCGTCCTCGCGCTCCTCCTCGGCTGGCTGCCGATCAGTGGAGCCTCACCGGCATTCGCTATCGCACTGTCGATGGTCATCCTTCTCTCGATGTTCGCTTCGCTCGCGCTCGCACGAGGCCGACTCGAGATCGGGGAGGGAGCGGCTAACGTCTATCTGAGCGCCGAGGTCTACGTCCACGCCCTCGTCATGACTGCCTTACGACGCAAGAGTGCCTTCAAGGTCACGCCGAAGTCGATCTCCGAGATGACTCTGAGCCAGCGCCTGCGGGTACTGGCATTGCCGACGGTCGTGGTGAGCACCATCGCGATTAGTTGGCTCCTTCGTGCAAGCCAGCAGATCTTCGGGACAGTCCTTCCGGGCTGGGCACTCCCCGGCGACCTATCGACGCTTACCTTCCTGCTGCTCACTGTGTTCGCCGCCCTCGAAGTGGCGATCGTCCTGCCCATGCTCATGCGCGAATACCGGCGACAGCAGCATCGGTACCGGTGGCGCTTCCGCTGCAGCATTCCCGCCGAGATCGGTGGTCACCAGGTCACGATCACCGATCTCCACGAGGCCGGCTTGTCCTTCACCGCGCATGATGGCGACTTCTCGATAGGAGACCGGATCCCGGTCAAGTTCGACGCTCAGTTGGGAGGCGACCGCGTCGGCGTGAGCGGTCACGTCGCCATCCTCCGCACGCGTGCAGACGGCCAAGGAAGAGCAATCTTCGGCTGCACGGCCGAATGGGCCTCATCTGCAGATCGAAGGAACCTCATTGACCTCTGCTACGTCTTCCTCGTCGCTCAGGACATGGGCTATGTCGAGAAGGAGACTTCTCAGGCATGGTCACCGGGCAATGCGTGACCTATCATCACGAGGATGAAGGGGGTGATGTTCACGAGTTTCCTTGCCTGGGTCGAAGCCACGCGAGGCCTCTCCGCGACCGACGCGCTTCTCCTTCAGGCCGAGCCCTCCCTATCGACCGGTGGTGCATATACCGCCGTGGGCAACTACCCCTTCACCGAATTCACGGTTCTCGTGGACGAATTGGCCCTGTCGGAGGGCACGCCGGCCGAGGAGATCATGCGCGAATTCGGAGTCGCGGCATTCTCGCAATTCGGCGCACTGCATCCGTCCTGGGTTGAGGCCATGCCCGACCTCTACTCGCTGCTCAGCCAGATCGAGAGCATGATCCACACCGAGGTCCGCAAGCTCTATGCGGAGTCCCGCCCTCCCCTCATCGATGCCTGGCGGGAGGACGACGGTTCCATCACCGTGACCTACTCCTCGCACCGCGGCCTGGTTTCGCTGTGCCAGGGGCTCATCGAAGGAGCGGCCCGTCACTACGACGAGGATTGCGACGTCAGTGTCGTCTCCGAGAGGCACGATGGCGACATGACCCATGCCACCCTCCGCGTGAGAGCGCACGGTCATGGCTGAGTCCGCCGCAGATCGCGAGGCGCTCGCGAGCATGCTCGAGCGAGAGCGTCGCGCGCGCATGGAGGCCGAGCAACTCCTGGAGTCCAAGTCACAGGATCTCTTCAGCGCCAATCAGCGCCTGGCCGAACTCGCTCAATCGCTCGCTGCCCGCGAGCGCTATGCCACCGCCATCTTCCAAGCCGCTCAGGACGGCATCATCGTGGTTTCCCCAACGGGGACCATCGAGTCGGCCAACCCCGCGGCCACGCAGATGCTCGCGGCGACCCCTGAAGCGATCGAGGGATCGGACCTGTCCCTGTGGCTGAAGGTGCCCACGATCCCCGCGGACGTCGCCGGCGCTGGCGAAGCGATCGCCACCCTCCTGCGACGCCAACGACTCGCCGAATGGAGTGCCACGACCGCCACCGGCGTGCAACTGCCCGTGCGCGTGGCGGTGGGCGTCATGGATGCGGGAGACGAGCAACGGCTCATCCTCGTCGTGCACGATCTCTCGGAGGAGAAGCAGGCCGAAGAAGCCCTACGTCGCACCGCCCTCCTCGATCTGCTGACCGGGCTGGGCAATCGGGCCGCACTCATCCAGGCTCTCGACGAGACGAGTGACAGCGCCGGCGACGACCTCTGCGTCATCGGGGTCGACCTCCTTCGCTTCCACCGCATCAATGACGCCCTGGGGCGGGCCGTGGGAGACGAGGCTTTGCGCGAGATGGGTGCCCGTCTCCGGCGAGCCGGCGCGGAGGCCCTCGCAGACGACTCGGAGTTCATCACATGGCTTCCAGTCCGCATCAGCGGCGACGAGTTCGCCGTACTCCTCCGCGGTCCCGGCATCGCCACACGGGTCCCCCATGAAGTTGGCCGCATCTCGCGAGCACTCGAAGAACCGGTCACGTTCGAGGGCTATACCGTCCCGCTCGAGGTTTGCGTCGGCTACGCCGTTGGCTCGTCATCCAGCCGTGATGTGGATGCGCTGGTCGACCGCGCGATGATCGCCCTCGAGACCGCCAAGCGACGCGCTGGCCAGCGAGTCGCGGCGTATGAGCCGTCCATGGGTGCTGAGCGCTCCCGCGTCGTGCACCTCGAGGGCAGGATCCGTGAGGCCATCTCCGGTGGCGAATTCGTCACCCATTATCAACCGCGTATCGACGTGGCAACGGGCCAGATCGTGGCCTGTGAAGCACTTGTGCGCTGGGACCACGCTCGCCGCGGCCTCATCCTCCCCGGGGAGTTCATTCCCGTGGCCGAGCAGTCCTCGCTCATCCTCGACCTCGGCCGGGAGGTGCTCGATCAAGCCCTGGCACTGCAGCGCACGTGCATGGAGCTCGGCCTCGCTCGACCGGTGTCCATCAACATCTCCCACCAGGAGTTCGCCCTTCGATCCGTGATGGAGGACATCCAGCAGCACGTCATCGACGCCGGGGTCCCTCCCGCACTCATCGAGTTCGAGCTCCAGGAGTCAATCGTCACCGACGACCTCGACTACAGCCGGGAGATCCTGCGATCCCTCACCGACAACGGATTCAGGGTGGCCATGGACGACTTCGGCACGGGCCACTCCTCGCTCGGTCGTCTGAGGGAACTGTCGATAGACGTGCTCAAGATCGATCGGTCCTTCGTGAGCAAGGTTCCGGAGGACGCCGCGAGCGCGAAGATCCTCACCGCCATGGTGTCTCTTGCAGAGGTCCTCGGCGCGACCGTCGTGATCGAGGGGGTCGAGTCCGAGACGCAACTGCGCGTCGTCCAGCAGGCCGGCCACTGCGAGGTCCAGGGCTTCCTCTACTCCCCCGCCGTCGGCCCCGACCTCTACCTCGAAATGCTGCGGACGCAACCATGGATGCGGAGCGAAGGATGAGGATCCGCCATCGCGCCCTGCGCATCCCCCTTGTCTATCTTGTCCTCATCGCGATCTCCGGGCTCGGCCTGACCGCTGTCCTGGTGAGGTACGACCTCAACGAGGACATCGCGGCCCAGGAACTCTCCACGAGCAGCGAAGCACAGGCCCTCTCGCGGGACTTGAGTGAGGGCTTCGCCATCTTCTACGGCCCGACAGTCGCGGGAGAAGGCTTCGCCAGCGCCGGGGTCCAGGAGTCACTGGCGACAGGTACGCCGGAGGCTGATCTCCTCGCCGACGGATTCCCCGCCTTCGCCGCGCCCTTCGTCGACTACCTCGGGCCCGTGCTCCTCGACTACCAGCTCGCACCCGAGGGCATCGTCACCTACTCGGCCAAGCCCGCGGACAACTCCGCAGCTCTGGGGCACAACCTCTTCCTCGACGATGCGCGCCGCGATGACGTCCTGGCCGCGGTGGAAGCACGATCCCCGATCGTGAGCGGACCCATCGAACTCAAGCAGGGTGGCCTCGGCCTCATCATTCGCCAGGCGATCTTCGTGCCGGGCAACTCACCCTTCCCCGAGAGGTTCACTGCTCGCGCAGACCTGGAGCAGCTCCCCGACTCCCTCGCACCGGTCCCCGACGACTTCTGGGGCTTCGCGACCACCGTCATCGACGTCGAGGCTTTCGTGAGCCAGCTCGACCTCGCCGGACTGCCCGAGGATCAGATCGCTCTGCAGCCCGTGCTGGCCGACGGCAGGCTCGGCCCGACGATCCTGGGGACATTCCCCGGTGGCACGGACCACGAGGTCAGCGAGCGCATCGACCTACCGGACGGCACCCAATGGCAGTTGACCGCAGCCGTGCCCCACGACGAGGTGTGGCATCACTGGCCCATCATCCTCATGGGAGTTGCCCTCACCACCTTGGTGATGGTCCTCGCCGCGTGGGTGTACCGAGTGTCCAAGCGCTACCGCTTGGGCTACACC
>JBEGMG010000385.1:0-3504 GCA_041183165.1 Actinomycetota bacterium
CATCGGCACGCGCTGCGGCAGCGACGACATCGGGCATGGGGTCGGGGATCGAGGTGGAGTCACGCGGGTCGTGCCCGCCGATGGCAACGTGCAGCAACGCGGTGTCCATGACGGTGCGGGCGCAGGGGCCTGCCTGGTCAAGGCTCGAAGCCAGCGCGACGAGGCCGTAGCGCGAGACTCCGCCGTATGTCGGCTTGACTCCGACCGTGCCGGTGACGGCCGCGGGCTGGCGGATCGATCCGCCGGTGTCGGTGCCGATCGCAAGCGGCGCCTCGAACGCCGCGACTGCAGCGGCGGAGCCGCCACCGGATCCGCCCGGGATGCGCTCGAGGTCCCAGGGGTTGTGCGTGGGCCCGTATGCCGAGTGCTCGGTGGAGGAGCCCATGGCGAATTCGTCCATGTTGGTCTTGCCGAGGATGGGGATCCCCGCCGCGCGCAGGCGCTCGACCACGGTCGCGTCGTACGGCGGATGCCAGCCTTCGAGGATGCGCGAGCCGCAGGTGGTGGGCACACCCTTCATCGCGAGGATGTCCTTGAGCGCGAGCGGCACGCCCGCGAGCGGACCGAGCGGAGCCCCCGCGGCTCGGCGCGCATCGACATCGTCGGCCGTTGCGAGAGCGCCCTCCGCGTCGACATGGAGGAACGCGTGAACCCGGTCGTCCACCTCGGCGATACGGTCGAGGTGCGCCTGGGTGACCTCGCGTGCGCTCACCTCGCCCTCGGCGATGGCCCCGGCGAGCGTGGCCGCGCTCTGGCGGATGAGGTCGCGCTCCAGCGGCGTACTCACTCCTGCTCCTCGAGGATGCGCGGGACGCGGAAGCGATCGTCCTCCACCGAGGGGGCCGCCGCGAGCGCCTCATCGCGCGTGAGGCTCGGGGCCGCCCGATCAGGGCGGGTGACGTTGACCAGGGGCACGGGATGCGAGGTCGGCGGGATGTCGTCGGCGGCGACCTCCGAGACGCGCGCTACCGAGGTGAGAATGACATCGAGCTGCTCGGCGTAATGGTCGAGCTCGTCCTCAGCCAGGTCGAGGCGGGCGAGGCGGGCGAGGTGCGCGACCTCCGCGCGGGTGATCGCGGACATGGGGCCAGTCTAGGGACCGGGTTCACTCCCCCGACGAGGCCATCGCGCGGGCAGCATCGGCCCCGTCGTCGAGCAGGACGCGGAAGCCCGCGACACCGAGGATGGGCACTCCCAGTGTCAGAGCCTTCTCGTACTTCGACGAGGTGGACTCACCCGCAGCGACAAGGAAGTCGGTCTTCTTGGAGACCGATCCCGAGACCTTGCCGCCGCGCTCCTGGACGGCCGCGGTCGCCTCGTCGCGCGTGAAGCCCTCGAGCGACCCGGTGATAACGACAGTGACGCCATCGAGGGTGCCGGGTCCGGAATCCACCCGCTCGTCAGCAAGTCGCACCCCTGCCGCACGCCACTTATCGACGACCTCGCGATGCCAGGGCTCGGCAAACCACTCCGTGAGCGCCTCGGCGATCACACCGCCGACTCCCTCGACCTCGGCGAGACGCTCGGGATCCGCCTCGGCGATCGCGTCCATGCTTCCGAGGTCGCGTGCAAGCGCCTGGGCAGCGGTGGGACCGACATGGCGGATCGACAGCGCCACGAGCGCGCGCCACAGCGGCCTGTCCTTGGCCGCCTCGATCTGAGCGAGCATGCCCTTGGCGTTCTCCGTGAGCTGCGGCCCCTCCTCGCCCTTGCCCGGCTCGCGAGTGAAGAAGGGGCAGCGCAGCAGGTCGTCCGCCGTGAGCGCGAAGAGGTCGCCCTCGTCGTGCACGAGCCCGCACTCGAGCAGGGCGATCGCGGCCTTGTAGCCGAGGCCCTCGATGTCCATGGCGCCGCGCGATGCGACGTGGAAGAGCCGCTCGCGCATCTGCGCCGGGCACGACCGAGTGTTGGGGCAGCGGATGTCGATGTCGCCCTCCTTCTCGGGGGCGAGCGCGCCGCCGCACTCCGGGCATGCCGAGGGCATCACGAACGCGCGCTCGCTGCCGTCGCGCACCTCGACGACCGGCCCGAGCACCTCCGGGATCACATCGCCCGCCTTGCGGAGGAAGACCATGTCGCCGATGAGCACGCCTTTGCGCGTGACCTCCTGGGCGTTGTGGAGTGTCGCCATGGACACGGTCGAGCCGGCCACTCGCGCGGGCTCCATCACGGCGAACGGCGTCACGCGGCCTGTGCGGCCGACGTTGACCTGGATGTCACGCAGCCGCGTGCGGACCACCTCGGGCGGGTATTTGTATGCGATGGCCCAGCGCGGTGCCCGCGAGGTGGCCCCGAGCCTGTCCTGGATGGCGAGATCATCGACCTTGATGACGACTCCGTCGATCTCGTGCTCGACGTCATGGCGGTGATCGCCGTAGTAGGTGATGTAGTCCTCGACCCCGGCGAGGTCGGGCACCAGACGGATGCGATCACTCGTGGGCAGGCCCAGACGCGCGAGGACGTCGTACGCCTCGCTGAGCGTCGCGAATGCCACGCCCTCGTGTGCGCCGATCCCGTGTACGACGAGCCGCAGAGCCTCGAGGCGGCCCGTGGCGAGTGCGAGCTCATCGCGCAGGCGCGACACGCGCGCAGCCTCGCGATCGGTCCCGCGGGAGCGGGACTCCACGTCGGCGAGCTCGTCCTGTCGGCGGTCGATGCGCTGGCGCAGGCTGCCCGCAGCGGCGTTGCGGGGATTGGCGAAGGGCGAGCCCCCGAGGGCGAGCTGCTCGGCGTTGATGCGCTCGAACGCATCGAGCGGGAAGTAGATCTCCCCCCGGACCTCCAGCAGAGCGGGCGGCTGCGCACCCGCGAGAGTCCGGGGGATGCCGGGGATGAAGGAGGCGTTGTAGGTGACGTCTTCACCCACTCGGCCATCACCGCGCGTGGCCACCGTGCGCAGGCGCCCTTCGACGTACACCAGGTCCACGGCGAGACCATCGACCTTGAGCTCGCACAGAAGCGCGGGTAGTTGTCCCACACCCTTGTCCACTCGGGCGGCCCATGCCTGGACTTCCTCGAGTGAGAAGGCGTTGTCGAGGCTGTACATCCGCGCCAGATGCTCGACCGGCTCGAACATCTCCGCGCGCGATCCGCCCACCGTCTGCGTTGGCGACTCCCCCGAGACGAGCTCGGGATGCTGCTCTTCGAGGGCGACGAGCTCACGGTAGAGCGCGTCGTACTCCTCATCGGAGATCGTGGGCGCATCGTGCTGGTAGTAGCGATCGCGTGCGTCGTTGATGGCGTCGACGATCTCGCCCCAGCGATTGCGCGCCTTGGCGGGGACGCTCATGACGGATCCTGCTCCACCGGTGCATCATCTCGCACGAGCCTGCCGGCGATGCCGAGCGCGGCGTAGACGAGCCGGGCCCACGACGGATCCGCGCCCGCAAGTCCGCAGCCAGGAGTGAGGGCGACGCGGGCATTGGCGGCATCGGCGGGGATGCCCCAGCGGGAGTACTGCTCCAGTGCTCTCCCGGCAATGCGCTCGGCGAGAGCCTGTGGACC
>JBEGMG010000386.1:0-7221 GCA_041183165.1 Actinomycetota bacterium
CTCCCGGAGGGGCTAATGACCCGCCGTCTCCCAGTTCGCGCCCTCCCCCACGGACACATCGAGCGGAACCCTCAGATCGACCGCACCCGCCATGGCCTCCACGACCAGTTCGCCCACCTCGGCAGACTCGCCCGGGGCTACCTCCAGCACCAGTTCGTCATGCACCTGGAGCAGGAGTCGCGAGCGGAGACTGCGTTCCTGGAGCGCCCGCTCCACCTCGAGCATGGCAACCTTGATGATGTCCGCCGCCGAGCCCTGGATGGGAGCGTTGAGGGCCATGCGCTCTGCCATCTCCCGGCGCTGCCGGTTGTCACTGGCGAGGTCCGGCAGATAGCGCCGCCTGCCGAGAAGGGTCTCGGTGAAGCCGCACTGACGCGCCTCATCCACGACTCCGCGCAAGTAATCCTGCACTCCGCCGAACCGCGCGAAGTAGTCGTCACGCAGCACCCGGGCCTCGTCTGGCTCGATACCGAGCTGCTGCGCGAGACCGAATGCCGACAGCCCGTAGGCCAGCCCGTAGGACATGGCCTTGATGCGCCTGCGCATCTCGGCATCGACATCTGACGGCGGCACACCGAAGACGCGGGCGGCGACAGTGGTGTGAAGGTCTTCGCCCTCGGCGAAGGCATCGATGAGCCCCTCATCTTCGGACAGGTGGGCCATGATGCGCATCTCGATCTGGCTGTAGTCGGCCGTGAGCAGAGACGAGTAACCCTCGCCCACAACGAAGCACTCGCGGATGCGTCGCCCGGCCTCGGTGCGGATAGGGATGTTCTGCAGGTTGGGCTCGGTGCTCGACAGTCGACCTGTCGCCGCGACGGTCTGCTGGAAGGTCGTGTGAATGCGACCGTCACGCTCGGCGAGCGGGCTCAGCCCGTCCACCGTCTGGCGCAGTCTGCTCCAGTCCCTCCAGCGCAGGATGCACTCGAGCACGGGGTCTGCGGTCTTGGCGAAGAGCGACTGGAGAGCCTCGGCGTCGGTGGTGTAGCCGGTCTTGATCTTCTTGGTCTTGGGCAGGCCACGCTCGCCGAAGAGGATCTCCTGCAATTGCTTCGGAGATCCGAGGTTGAAGGCGCGTCCCACGATGGCGTGAGCCTCGCTCTCGGCTGCGCGGGCGTGGTCGCCGAACTCGATCGAGAGTGATCGAAGCGCGGCGATATCGACGGCGATGCCCACGCGCTCCATGCCGGCAAGGACGCGCTCGAGCGGCAGCTCGACCTCGGACATTAATCGGCCCGCACCGCGCGCCTCCACCTGCGCATCGAGGACGGCGGCGAGTTCGCCGATCGCGGCCGCCTCGGCCGCCAAGTCCTCGTCGCCTCCGTCCAGTGCCAGTTGCCCGCCCTGACCTGGCGCGATCGCTCGGCCGAGGTAGCGCTCGCACAGTCCCGCGAGATCCCCTGCCCGCTGACCGGGCTGCACCAGGTAGGCGGACAACGCCGTATCGGAAGTGACACCGCGCAAATCCATCTCCTGCGCCCACAGCGCAAGGAGCGGCCCCTTGGCATCGTGGAGGACCTTCGCCCTCTCCGCGTCGGCAAGCCAGTGGCTCAGCGCCTGACGATCGGCGTCTCCCAGCTCAGACCACGGACCGGTGGCTACCGCGCTGCCATCCGCTCCCGCCAAGGCCAGGGCCTCCAGGGTGCCCGTACCCGCCCCCCACGAGCCCCGCATGGCCACGGCCACCGGTCCTGAAGCCGCCTCGAGCCACTTCGACCAGCCACCGCTGACCAGCGACTCCACCTCGATCGCAGGTGCGTCCTCGAGCGCCGGCGACTCGGTGGGCAGCGTCTCGAAGAGACGATCGCGGAGCACCCTGAACTGCAGCGCGTCGAAGACTTCGTGGACCGCTTCGGGAGAGGGGGCGCGGCGGACGAGCTCCTCTAGCTCGATATTGAGGGGTACGTCGCGCACCAGCTCAGTGAGCTGCCGATTGACCAGCACCTGCGGCAGCGCAGACCGCAACGCATCACCGGTCTTACCCCGGATCTCCTCGACGTGATCGACCAGGCCGGCGAGCGAGCCGTACTCCACGATCCACTTCGTCGCGGTCTTCTCCCCTACCCCGGGGATGCCCGGCAGGTTGTCACTGGGATCCCCCCGGAGAGCGGCGAAGTCGGCGTACTGCTCCGGGGTGAGCCCGTACTTCTCCTCCACCGCCTCCGGTGTCATGCGTGCGAGATCCGACACTCCCTTGCGTGGATAGAGCACGGTCGTGCTGCCGGAGACCAACTGGAAGGTGTCACGGTCGCCCGTGATGATCGCCGTATCCATGCCCGCTGCCTCCGCCTGAGTCGCGAGCGTCGCGATGAGATCGTCGGCTTCATAGCCGTCGCGCTCCAAGTAGCGAATACCCATCGCGGTGAGCACATCGCGGACGAGATCGACCTGCCCCCGGAATTCGTCCGGCGTCTTCGCCCGCGTGGCCTTGTAGCCCTCATATGCCTCACTGCGGAAAGTGGCACGAGACACATCGAAGGCAACGGCGACGTGCGTGGGATCGAGGTCACGCAAGGCGTTGATGAGCATCGAGGTGAATCCGTAGACGGCGTTCGTCGGCTGTCCGGACACCGTGGAGAAGTTGTCGACCGGCAGGGCATAGAAGGCCCGGTAGGCAAGCGAGTGTCCGTCGAGAAGGAGGAGCCGACCCGTCGCCACCCGGCGATCCTAGGCGCGCAGGCCTGTGCGTCCGCGTGCGCGCCTAGGCTGGCCCCATGGCCGACTCCCCCACGCCCGCGACTGAACCTCACTCCCAGGAAGAGGTGCTCAGCCACATTGCCGCCGCAGATCGAGGAGGCCTGGGCGAGCGCATGGGCATGGAGTGGGTGGAGACGAAGCCTCTGCGCGTCGTGGCCCGCATCCCCGTCGCCGGCAACACGCAGCCGTTCGGGCTGCTCCACGGTGGAGCGAGTGCCGTCCTCGCCGAGAGCGTCGGATCGGTCCTGGCCAACCTCAACGCCGGCCCCGGTCGCTTCGCGGTCGGCATCGAGCTCTCCTGCACCCATCACCGCTCCGCCCGTGAGGGGTGGGTGACAGCCACCGCGACACCACTTGCGGTGGGGCGCACCCTCGTGACCTCGCAGATCGCCGTGACCGACGATGAGGGCAGGCCCGTGTGCACCGCACGATTGACCTGCTTCCTCCGGGATGCCGAATGACCCCGTGACCATCACAGGTTCATCCCGAATCCGCCAATGGGTACCCCCGGTGTCACCCGCCGACTATGCTCGCGTTCGCCGCTGGGGCCCGTTCGGGGACCCGCTATCGTCAGGAGGCCGAGTGCTCCGGGGAATCACCCGTCTCGTCCTGGTCTTGGTGGGCTTCATCGCCGCCGGCCTCTTGGGGTTCGGCCCCGCTCAGGCAGAGGGTCCCTCGATCACTGCCGTCGTGACCGGAGCGGATAAATCGCCCGTTTCGGGCGTAACGGTCAACGTGACGAACGCCGAGGGTTTCACGGGCTCGGCCGAAACCGACGCGGAGGGCCTGGCCACCATCGAGGTGCCTGAGCCCGGCAAGTACACCGCCACCGTCGACGCGGCAACGCTACCGATCGGCGTAGAGATCAAGGGTGGTCCGGAGCGAAGCATCAACGTGCTCCAAGGAGACAAGAAGGCCCTCTTCCCTGTGGTTCCCGCGGGTGAAGGCGGTGACTCCGGTGGGGGCGGCGGCGGCGGGATCTTCGCGGATATCACCTTCGACCGCGTACTCCAGCTCATCGTCGACGGCGTCGTCCTGTCCCTCATCATCGCGCTCGGTGCGCTGGGTCTCAGTCTCATCTTCGGCACCACGGGCCTGAGCAACTTCGCCCACGGCGAACTCATCACGCTGGGTGCCTTCACCACCCTGGTCCTCAACACCACCCTCGGCCTCAACCTGCTCATCGCAGCGCCCATCGGCATCGTCATCAGCGCAGCCCTCTGGGGCTGGGGCCAGAACCAAGTCCTTTGGAAGCCTCTGCGCAAGAGGGGCACCGGCCTCATTGCGGCGATGATCGTCAGCATCGGCCTGGGTATCGCGCTGCGCTACACGATCCTCTTCTTCTTCGGCGGTTCCCCCGAGAGCTACGCGCAATTCGCAGGACAGCCTGGCATCGATCTTGGCCCGATCTTCGTCACCCCCAAGGCGATCGTGCTCTCGATCATCGCGGTGCTCTTCCTTGCTGCAGCGATCGCCTGGCTCAAGAGCTCACGGCTGGGCAAAGCCACCCGAGCCGTCTCCGACAACCCCGCACTGGCTTCGGCCTCGGGAGTCAATGTGGAGAGGGTTATCTCGGTCGTGTGGGTTCTCGGAGCACTGCTCGCGGCCTACGCGGGTGTCTTCCTCGGAATGACCCAGAACGTCGTGTGGACGATGGGCCAATTCCTCTTGCTCACACTCTTCGCCGCTGTCGTCCTCGGTGGCCTCGGCACGATCGGTGGCGCGATCCTCGGCTCGTTCGTGGTGGGGATTACCGTGCAGTTGAGCACGCTCATCGTGCCTCCCGAACTCAAGACCGCCTCGGCTCTGTTCCTCATGATCGTGCTGCTGCTCATACGACCGCAGGGACTGCTCGGGCGACCGGAGAGGGTGGGCTGACATGGACATGGGATTCGTGCTCACGCAGGCCATCTCTCAGGCGATCGGCGTCACCGCCATCATCTACCTGCTCGCCACGATGGGCCTCAACATCCAGTTCGGCTACACGGGGCTGCTCAACTTCGGCCAGATCGCCTTCGTTGCCATCGGTTCTTACGCCATCGGCGTCTTCATGGTCCAGTGGCAGGGCAGCGCGTTCGTCCCCAATCTGTGGGTGGCAATCCTCTACGCCCTCCTGCTGTCAGTCCTGCTCGCGCTCATCCTCGGCGTACCCACCCTTCGATTGCGGGCGGACTATCTCGCCATCGTCACCATCGCCGCCGGCGAGATCATCCGACTCGTCTTCAAGTCCACCGATGCACTGGGCGGAGCGCAGGGCATCAACGGCAAGATGGGTGAGGAGTTCTACGCGATCAACCCCTTCCCCCAGCAGGACCGATTCGACTTCGGGCCGCTGAGCTATACCCGCAATGACGTGTGGGTCGTCACCGTGGGCTGGGTTGTCATCGCCTTGCTGCTGCTCCTCACCTGGGCGCTCATGCGCAGCCCCTGGGGCCGTGTCCTCAAGGGGATCCGCGAGGACGAGGACGCCGTGCGTTCGCTCGGCAAGAGCACCTATCTGCGCAAGATGCAGGCCCTTATCCTCGGCGGCATCTTCGGCACGCTGGGCGGCATCTTCTGGGCGGTGGCCAAGCAGTCGGTCCAGCCCGATTCCTTCGTCCCCGCCTTCACGTTCTTCTGCTACACGATCCTCATTCTGGGCGGTGCGGCGCGTGTGCTCGGGCCTGTCGTTGGTGCTCTGATCTTCTGGTTCCTCCTGGTCTTCATCGAGCAGTTCCTGCTCCTGCTCATCGACAACGGCACCATCACCTTCCTCGAGCCCACCCAGGTCGGCCCCATCCGGTTCATCCTGGTGGGGATCGGACTCATGCTGCTGATGATCTTCCGCCCGCAGGGGATCCTCGGAGACAAGAAGGAGTTGGCCCTCGATGCCCGGTGATATCGCGGCCCAGGCCGTCTCCGCGCTGGCAACCGTCGCGCCTGAGCCAGGGGCCGCCAAGCCCGAGCCCCTGCTCATTGCTGACGGTGTCAACCGCCACTTCGGCGGCCTCGTCGCCGTCGACGTCACGCACGTGGAGATCCAGAAGGGCGCCATCACTGCCCTCATCGGACCCAACGGCGCCGGCAAGTCGACCTTCTTCAATGTGCTCAGCGGCTTCGACAAGGCCGACGCGGGCACGTGGTCCTTCGCAGGAGTCACCATCACCAACACAGCGCCTCACCGCCTCGCTCGTAAAGGCATGGTGCGCACGTTCCAGCTGACCAAGAGCCTGTCCCGCCTCACCGTGATGGACAACATGCTTCTCGGCGCCGGCGGCCAGACCGGCGAGAGCATGGTCGCCTCGGTGTTCCCGTTCACGTGGAAGGCACAGGAGAAGAAGAACAGGGAGCGCGCCCTGGTGCTCCTCGAGCGCTTCAATCTCGCCGCCAAGGCGCAGGATTTCGCCGGCTCCCTCTCAGGTGGCCAGCGCAAGCTCCTCGAGATGGCACGCGCTCTCATGCTCGAGCCCGAGCTCGTCATGCTCGACGAGCCGATGGCCGGCGTCAATCCCGCCCTGAAGCAGAGCCTCCTCGATCACATCCGCGATATCCGCGAAGAGGGCACCACGGTGGTCTTCGTCGAGCACGACATGGACATGGTCCGCGACGTGAGCGACTGGGTCATCGTCATGGCGCAGGGCAAGATCATCGCCGAGGGCCAGCCCGACGCCGTCATGCGCGACCAGCGCGTCATTGACGCCTACCTGGGAGCGCACCACGACCAGCAACTCACAGCAAGCGGGGATTCGCTCACGGAGGGGACATCATCATGAGCGGCTTCGATCCGAGGGCAGGCATTCAGCCAGGCGAAGAAAACGACCCCGCTGAGCTTCCCGTCTTCGAGCAGGAGATCGACCTCAACGCGGAGCAGCTCAGCCAGCCGGGGGCCATGGTGCCCGGTGATGAGTCCTACGTCCTCCACGCCGATGACCTCACGGCCGGCTACTTCCCTGGCGTCAACATCCTCAATGGCTGCTCGCTCACGGCCAAGGAAGGCGAGCTCGTCGGCATCATCGGACCCAACGGAGCCGGCAAGTCAACCCTCCTCAAGGCGATGTTCGGCCTCGTCCGCGTCCACTCAGGCAGGGTTACTCTGCGCGGACGCGATATCACCAACCTCCGCGCTGACGCGCTTGTCAAGGAGGGCGTGGGCTTCGTCCCACAGAACAACAACGTCTTCCCCTCGCTCACCATCGAGGAGAACTTCCAGGTGGGCTGCTTCCAGAACCCCAAGCTCTTCAATCAGCAGTTCGATCGCGTCGTATCGATCTTCCCCACGATGGCCGACCGCCGCAAGCAGCGCGCCGGCTCCCTCTCGGGCGGAGAGCGACAGATGGTGGCCATGGGTCGCGCCCTGATGATGGACCCCAGCGTCCTACTGCTCGACGAGCCGAGCGCTGGCCTCTCCCCCGCGCTTCAGGATGAGGTCTTCGTCAACGTCAAGGGCATCAATGCCGCTGGCGTCACGGTGGTCATCGTGGAGCAGAACGCCGCTCGATGCCTGCAGATCGTGGACCGCGGTTATGTCCTCGACCAGGGCAAGAA
>JBEGMG010000387.1:0-3004 GCA_041183165.1 Actinomycetota bacterium
CGATCTCGCCGTACTCGAGGGCCTCGACGCCGTGCGCAAGCGCCCGGGCATGTACATCGGCTCCAACGACGGCCGGGGACTCCTGCACTGCCTCTGGGAGATCGTCGACAATTCGGTCGACGAGGCCATGGGGGGCTGGGCCAAGAAGATCCAGGTGATCGTGCACACGGACGGCTCGGTCGAGGTCCGCGACGACGGCCGCGGCATCCCCGTCGATGCGGAGCGCAAAACCAAGCTATCGGGCGTCGAGCTCGTCATGACGAAGCTTCACGCCGGCGGGAAGTTCGGCGGCACGGGCTACGCCGTCTCGGGAGGCCTGCACGGCGTCGGAGCCTCGGTGGTCAATGCGCTGTCGGCACGGCTCGACGTCGAGGTGGATCGCGGCGGCAAGACGCATGCCATCTCCTTCCGTCGCGGCGTGCCGGGGGTCTTCGATGGCGAAGGCCCGGACGCGCCGTTCCAGCGCAAATCGGGACTCCGGGTGATCGGCACCGTCCCGCGCACCCGGACCGGCACGCGGGTGCGCTGGTGGGCCGACCCGCAGGTCTTCACCAAGGACGCGGCCTACGACATCGCGCCGATCCGTGAGCGGCTGGTGCAGACGAGCTTCCTCGTGCCCGGGCTTGCGGTCACTCTCGACGACGAGCGGGACGGCGGCTTGGCGGAGACGTTCCAGCACAAGGGAGGCATCGGAGAATTCGTCGAGTCCATGGGAGGCGAAGCGGTCACCGGGGTGATTCGACTCCATGGCGCCGGTCACTTCCATGAGACGGTGCCGGTCCTCGATGACAAGGGGCACCTGACGTCTCAGGAGGTCGAGCGGGAGCTCAGTGTCGACATTGCGCTTCGCTGGACCGCAGGCTACGACACGGACGTGCGCTCCTTCGTCAACGTCATTGCGACATCGAAGGGTGGGACCCACGTAGCGGGATTCGACCGAGCCATCGTCAAGGTGCTCAATGAGCAGGCGAAGTCGGCCCGCGTGCTCAAGGCGAGTGATGATCCGATCACCAAGGACGATGTCCTCGAGGGACTCATCGGCGTCATCGCCGTGCGCGTCCCCGAGCCGCAGTTCGAGGGACAGACGAAGGAGATCCTCGGCACGCCCGCAGCATCGCGCATCGTCTCCGCAGTGGTCACCAAGGAGTTGACGAGGTGGCTCGCCCAGCCTCCCCGGGGGGAGAAGGCCGCGGCGCGGTCGGTGCTCGAGAAGGTGGCCGGAGCCATGAGGGCCCGCGTGGCGGCGCGCACCCAGCGCGACACCCAGCGCCGCAAGAACGCGCTGGAGTCCTCTGCGCTTCCGGCGAAGCTGGTCGACTGCCGCAGCGACGACCAGGAGCGCACCGAGCTCTTCATCGTCGAGGGCGACAGCGCCCTCGGCACCGCCAAGATGGCGCGCGACGCGGAGTTCCAGGCCCTCCTGCCGATCCGGGGCAAGATCCTCAACGTCCAGAAGGCATCGCTCGCCGAGATGCTCAAGAACACCGAGTGCGCCTCCATCATCCAGGTGATTGGCGCTGGGAGCGGTCGATCCTTCGACCTTGATCAGGCGCGCTACGGGCGGGTCATCCTCATGTCCGATGCGGACGTGGATGGCGCGCATATCCGCACGCTGCTGCTCACCCTCATCCACCGCTATCTCCCCGCGCTGCTCGAGGCAGGCAGGGTGTTCGCCGCAATGCCTCCGCTGCACCGCATCGACATAGTCGGGTCGGGTGGCAAGCCCGGCGAGGTGCGTTACACCTACACCGACGCCGAGATGCGGGCGACCCTGAAGGATTTGGAGAAGAAGGGCAAACGCTGGAAGGATCCGATCCAGCGCTACAAGGGACTGGGGGAAATGGACGCCACTCAGCTTCGCGACACCACCATGGCGATCGGCAGCCGGCAGTTGAGGCGGATCAATGTGAGGGATGCGGAGGCCGCCTCGGAGGTGTTCGATCTCCTTATGGGTAGCGACGTGGCACCGCGCAAGGAATTCATCATCGCCGGTGCGGGCTCTCTTGACCGCGAGAGCATTGACGCCTGAGGCGCGGTCGTGGATCTCCAAGCCTCGCTCGAGCTTGCGCTCATCAATCTGACTTCACCCCCCGTCCTTGCCTTCGTGCTGGGCCTCGTCGCCGTGGCCCTGCGGACCGACCTCCGCCTACCCGACGCGGTCTACCAGGCGACCTCGATGTACCTGCTCCTGGCCATCGGCATCAAGGGCGGCGTCGCACTGCGCGAGGCGTCCCCCGGCGACATCGCCTGGCCCCTCGTCGCCACGCTGGTGCTGGGCATCCTCATCCCGGTCGCAGCCTTCGGCGCACTGCGGGTGCTCACGCCTCTCGGACGCATCGATCGCGGCGCCATGGCGGCCCACTATGGATCGACGTCACTCGTCACCTTCACCGCGGCGATCGTCTTCCTCGAGGCGTCCTCCATCGCCTTCGAGGGTTACGTCGCAACACTGCTCACCGTCCTGGAGATCCCCGGCATCGTCGTCGGCCTGCTTCTCGCCCGAGGCCTGCGCGGGGGCGGGATGGGGGAGACGTTGCGCGAGGTCGTCTTCGGCCGGTCGGTCCTGCTCCTCGTCGGCGGCCTCGTCATCGGATTCCTCACCGGGCCGATCGGCTATGTGCGGGTGGAGCCCTTCTTCGGGGACCTCTTCACCGGTGTGCTCACCCTCTTCTTGCTCGAGCTCGGCATGCTCACCGGCAGGCAACTCTCTGCCGTGCGCCAAGCCGGACCGGGACTGGTCGTTTTCGCCATCGGCTTCCCCCTCCTCTCGGGGGCCGCCGGTGTCGTCGGTGGCACCCTGGCCGGCATGGAGGTCGGCGGGGCCATGGTCCTGGGCGTGCTCTGCGCCAGCGCGTCCTACATCGCAGCGCCGGCGGCCGTGCGCCTGGCACTGCCCGAGGCGAAGCCTTCCATCACCCTGGCGAGCAGCCTGGGCATGACCTTCCCCTTCAACCTCATCATCGGCATCCCGGTCTACCTGCTCATGGCCGAGGTCATGGGATCG
>JBEGMG010000388.1:0-5657 GCA_041183165.1 Actinomycetota bacterium
CGTCAGCACCGCGCCCCGGTCGCACGCGGCGACCCGCAGACCGCCGCCATCCCGCGTGAGCAACCCCTCTCCGGCCGACCTCGACGCGGCCACGCGCGGAAGCGGCCGTCGCCCCAGCCACCGAGCCCTCGTCGCTTCACTAGCGGGCCTGGTGCTCATCGCGCTCCTTGCCCTCGCAGCGCTCCTTCCCGTGCCCTTCATCGTGCTGTCACCCGGTCCGACCTTCAACACGATCGGTGAAGTGGATGGAGTGCCGCTCGTCGAGATCACCGACACCACGACATATCCCGTGACCGGTGCACTCGACATGACGACCATCCGCGAAGAAGGTGAGCCGCGCAGCCCCCTCACGGTCTTCGGGGCGCTCGCGGCGTGGGTCGATCCCAACCGCGCCGTGCTGCCCCGCGAATTGCTCTACGGCGACGACGAGACGACCGAGGAAGTGCAGCAGCGCAACGCCGTCCTCTTCTCCACCAGTCAATCCAACGCGATCGCGGCCGCGCTGAACACCCTGGGCGAGCCCCTCATCGAGGACGTCGTCGTCACGGCGGTGGTCGAGGGCACTCCGGCGTTCGGCGTACTCGATGCGGGCGAGCAGATCGTCGCGATCGACGGCGCCACCGTCGGCGCCCCCGAAGATGTCGTCGAGGCCGTGCGCGCGGTGCCGATCGGATCCACGCTCACCTTCACGGTCGAGCGCGATGGCGAAGAGGTCGATCTCGATGTGGTGTCGGCCGAGAAGCCCGATGAGCCCGGCGTGCCCTACGTCGGCATCACCGTCGGCATCAACTACCGCGCGGAGTTCCCCATCATCTTCGCGCTCGAGGACATCGGCGGACCGAGTGCCGGCATGATGTTCGCCCTCGCCATCGTCGACAAGCTCACCCCGGAGGACCTCGCGGGTGGTGGCCACGTGGCGGGCACCGGCACCATCGATCCCGCCGGCGCTGTGGGAGCCATCGGCGGCATCCGCCAGAAGCTCGCCGGGGCTCGCGGAGCTGGGGCGACCCTCTTCCTCATGCCCGAGGTCCACTGCGAGGAGGCCGCCGGTCACATCCCCGACGGACTGACGGTCGTGCCGGTGACAACCCTGCAGGGGGCGCTCGACGCCCTGGCCGCCTGGCGGGCCGGGGAGACGGTGGCGACATGCCCCACGATGTGACCTTCGCCCGAGTGACGTAAGTTGCAGTAATGGCCTCCCCGACGACTGTCGCCGCGGCGCCCCGCCGAGGGCGGGTCCTCCTCCCGACGATCATCGTCCTCGGTGTCATCGTCCTGGGCTTCGTGATCTTCACGGGCTTCTATACCGACTGGCTGTGGTTCGACTCCGTGGGGAAGACGGAGGTCTTCACCGTCACCCTCACCACCCGGCTCGCCCTCTTTGCCTCGTTCGGCCTCACGATGGCCGTCGTCCTCGCAGGCACCCTGTGGATCGCCTACCGCTTCCGCCCGACTGCGCCTCCCATGACGCAGGAGCAGTCGGGTCTCGAGCGCTATCGCATGGCCCTCGACCCGTTCCGCGTCATCATCACGATCGGCATCGCGGCTGTCGTGGGTCTCCTGGCGGGGATCTCCGCCTCCGCCGAGTGGGGCACCTTCCTGCGCTGGCGCAATGCCACCGACTTCGGTGTCACCGATCCCCAGTTCGGCCTCGACATCGGCTTCTACACGTTCACCTATCCCTTCCTGCGATTCATCCTCGGCTTCGCCTTCTCGGTCGTGATCCTCTCCATCGGACTTGCGATCGCCGCGCACTATCTCTATGGCGGCCTGCGTCTTCAGCCCCAGGGCGATCGGGTGAGCACCGCCGCACAGGTGCACCTCTCCGGGCTGATCGCGATCCTGCTCCTGCTCAAGGCCGTGGCCTACTGGCTCGATCGCTATGGGCTCATGGTCAAGAGCGAGGCCCTGGTGCAGGGCTTCACAGGGATGAAGTACACCGACGCCAACGCCGTGCTGCCGGCGCTGCAGATCCTGACCTTCGTCGCTCTCATCACGGCGGTCCTCTTCATCGTCAACATGGTCGTGCGCAACTGGGTCATCCCACTGATCGGCCTCGGTCTGCTCATCCTCACGTCGATCCTGGTCGGTGGCGTCTACCCCGCGGTCGTGCAGCAGTTCCAGGTCCGGCCGAGCGAGCTCGTACGCGAGCAGCCTTACATCGAGCGCAACATCACGGCGACGCGCTCGGCGTACGACATCGCCGACGCGCAGGTCCAGGAGTACCCCGGCACGGTCGAGGCTCCGAGCGAAGCCGTCATCCAGGCCAACCTCGGCACGCTCGACAACATCCGACTCCTCGATCCGGCACTGGCGTCCCCGACGTACAACCAGCTCCAGCAGATCCGCGCCTACTACTCCTTCAATGACAGCCTCGACGTCGATCGCTACGACATGGAGGGTGGTCAGCGCGGAGCCGTCGTCGCCGCGCGCGAGATCAACCTGGCCGGTATCCCCGACAACCAGCGCAACTGGGCCAACGACCACGCCGTCTACACGCATGGCTACGGCTTCGTCGCCGCCTACGACAACACGGCGGAGTCGTCGGGGCAGCCTGACTTCTTCGAGAGCGACATCCCGCCGGAGGGCCTGCTGGGCATCGAGCAGCCACGCATCTACTTCGGCGAGCTCTCGCCGACCTTCTCGATCGTGGGCGCGCCTGAGGGCACCCCGCCGGTCGAGTTGGACTACCCCGATGACGCGAGCCCGACGGGCCAGGTCAACAACACCTACTCGGGCGAAGGTGGAGTCGCGGTTGGGGGTCTCTTCCACCGCCTGCTCTTCGCGACGAAGTTCCAGGACAGCAACATCCTGCTCACTGACCTGATCAATGAGGAGTCGCGCATCCTGTGGGACCGCGATCCGCTGACCCGCGTCGAGAAGATCGCGCCGTGGCTGACCCTCGACCAGGATCCCTACCCCGCGGTGGTCAACGGTCGCATCGTGTGGCTTGTCGACGGCTACACCACCTCCAACGACTACCCCTACTCCTCGCGGGTGTCACTGGGCGAGGTGACGAGCGACTCGATCACGGTGCGCACCGGATCGACCGCCATCGCTCCGAGCGATCAGCTCAACTACGCCCGCAACTCTGTCAAGGCCGTCGTCGATGCCTATGAGGGCACCGTGACCCTGTATGCGTGGGACGAGGCCGATCCCATCCTCCAGACGTGGATGAAGGCCTTCCCCGGTGTCGTGCAGGAGCGCAGCTCGATGCCCACGGAGATCGAGGCGCACGTGCGTTACCCGCAGGATCTCTTCAAGGTGCAGCGCGTCGTGATGTCCCGCTACCACGTCACCGATCCGGCGACCTTCTACAACGGCACGGACTTCTGGATCGTGCCCTTCGATCCGACGCAGCCGATCCAGCAGTTCCAGCCGCCGTACTACCTCACCCTGCAGATGCCGGATCAGGAGCAGCCGACCTTCTCGCTGACCACGACCTTCGCGCCGCAGCGCAGACCCACCCTCGCCGCCTTCATGGCCGTCGACTCCGCGCCCGGCGATGGCTACGGCACGCTCCGCGTGCTGCAATTGCCCAGCAACACGACCATCCCGGGTCCCACGCAGGTGCAGAACAACTTCGAGTCCGATCCTGAGATCAGCGCGGAACTCTCCCTGCTGCGTCGAGGTGGCTCAGAGGTCAATCTCGGCAACCTGCTGTCGCTGCCCTTCAATGGCGGACTGCTCTACGTCGAGCCCGTGTATCTCAGGGCGACGCAGGACGGCTACCCGCTCCTGCGCAAGGTGCTTGCCGGCTACGGCGCCAACGTCGCCCTCGAGGACACCCTCGACGAGGCGCTGGCTGCGGTCTTCGACTCCGATCCGATTCCGACTCCCGATCCGACCCCCGGGCCCAACCCCGATCCCAATCCGGATCCCACGCCGACGCCCACGCCGACCCCGGGGCCGTCCGGGGACCCGCTTACCGATCTCCAGGCCGCACTTGCGGATGCGCAGGCTGCCTACGAGCGAGGACAGGCGGCGCTCGCCGACGGTGACTTCGCCCGCTACGGCGAGGCGCAGGCCGATCTCGAGGCAGCGCTGCGGCGTGCGCAGGAGGCAGAGGCGCGGCTGACGGGAGAGGACGGCGGCCAGCCGGCGTAGGCCGGTCGAGCGGACCTGCCGATAGGCTCCCCGCGTGTCCAAGGTCCTCTCCTCGCTCCCCGTCGGCGAGCGCGTCGGCATCGCCTTCTCCGGAGGGCTCGACACCTCCGTGGCGGTCGCCTGGATGCGCGACAGGGGCGCGGTGCCCTGCACCTATACGGCGGACCTCGGCCAGTACGACGAGCCCGATATCGACAGCGTCCCGGGACGAGCGGTCGAGTACGGCGCGGAGATCGCCCGGCTGGTGGACTGCAAGGACCTGCTCGTCGAGGAGGGCCTGGCCGCCATGGCGTGCGGGGCCTTCCACATCCGCGCGGGCAACCGCATGTACTTCAACACCACGCCTCTCGGGCGGGCCGTCACGGGCACGCTGCTCGTGCGGGCGATGCTCGACGACGACGTGTCCATCTGGGGCGACGGGTCGACGTACAAGGGCAATGACATCGAGCGGTTCTACCGCTACGGGCTCCTCGCCAATCCGCAGCTGCGCATCTACAAGCCCTGGCTCGACTCCGACTTCGTCGGCGAGCTGGGCGGACGCAAGGAGATGTCGGAGTGGCTCGTGTCGCACGGGCTGCCCTATCGCGATTCGACCGAGAAGGCCTACTCCACGGACGCCAATATCTGGGGTGCGACTCATGAGGCGAAGCGGCTGGAGCATCTCGATGTCTCCATCGAGATCGTCGATCCGATCATGGGCGTGCGCTTCTGGGATCCGGCTGTCGAGATCGCGACGGAGGACGTCACGATCGCGTTCGAGCAGGGTCGGCCCGTGCGCATCAACGGTCGGGAGTTCACGAGCCCCGTCGACCTTGTGCGGGAGGCCAACGCGATCGGCGGCAGGCACGGCCTGGGCATGGCCGACCAGATCGAGAACCGCATCATCGAGGCCAAGAGCCGCGGCATCTACGAGGCCCCGTGCATGGCCCTGCTCTTCACCGCCTATGAGCGACTGCTGAGCGCGATCCACAACGAGGACACACTCGCTAACTATCACGCTGAGGGGCGCCGACTCGGGCGCTTGCTCTACGAAGGCCGCTGGCTTGACCCGCAGGCCCTCATGCTGCGCGAGTCGCTGCAGAAGTGGGTGGCCTCAGCGGTGACCGGCGAGGTCACCCTGCGACTGCGTCGCGGCGATGACTACTCGATCCTCGACACGCGTGGCCCGCACCTGAGCTACCACCCGGACCGGTTGTCGATGGAGCGCGTCGAGGAGGCGGCCTTCGGTCCCACCGACCGCATCGGCCAGCTGACCATGCGCAACCTCGACATAGCCGACACGCGCACGAAACTCGAGATGTACGCGGAGCAGGGCCAGCTCGGGGCCGGTCACGTCGAGCTCGTGGGTCGTCTCGATGCTGGTGGGGCGGTGGCGATCGCCGGGTCGGAGGATGCCGCGGTCGATGAGGTCCTCCTCGACCGCGCCGCCATGGAGGCGGGCACCGACTAGTGCGTTTCTCCCGCTAAGCGGGAGAAACGGTGAATGACCGCGTGAAATGGGTCGACATCGACCATTTGTCCCCCTTGGCGGGAGAAACGACGGGGTGGTC
>JBEGMG010000389.1:0-3836 GCA_041183165.1 Actinomycetota bacterium
CTTCGGCCCCGTGCCCGGGCCCTCCGACCCCCTCCCGCAGCCGGGCGATGGCGCATGCTGGAACCTGAGCCAGGAGGAGGTCGGCCATGAGCGCAGGCGTAGTGGTGGGGTACGACGGTTCCGAGCACTCGAGCATCGCTGTCGATTGGGCGGCGGCCGAAGCAGTGTCCCGCGGTGTGATGCTCACCCTGACCGCGGCGACCACCGTCCCTATGGAGGGGATGCGCTTCGGCGGTTCCATCCTCTCTCCCGACGCGATCGACAATCTGCTCGAGCGCCTGCAGGAGGCAACCCAGGCGCGAGCCGACGAGGCGCGCAAGGCGCATCCCGGGCTCGACGTCGGTGTCAAGGTCGCGCTCGGCAGTCCCGCGTCCGTGCTGGTGGAGGCCAGTGCCAACGCCGACATGGTCGTCGTGGGCAGCCGTGGGATGGGTGGCTTCCGGGGGCTGCTCGTCGGGTCGGTCGGCGTGCAGGTGGCGAGCAACTCCACGTGCCCCGCGGTCGTCATTCGCAAGGCTCCCTCACCGGCCGCATCGACCGTCGTCGTCGGCGTCGACGGCTCCGAACTCTCGCTCGCCGCTCTCGACTTCGCCTTCGACATCGCCGACAGGCGCGGATGGCGGGTCCTGGCCGTGCACGCCTGGGAGATCCCTGCCTACGACGTGCTCGCGGCGCCGAGCGGTCCGCCGCCCATCGACGTCGAAGACCTCGCCGCCAGTGAGGAGCGCGCGTTCGCCGAATCCCTCGCCGGGCTGCGCGAGTTGCATCCGGGCGTCGTCGTAGACGAGCACGTCGTCAAGGGACAGTCCGTCCACGCAATCCTGGATGCCACGGACGACCCCGCGCTCATCGTGGTCGGGACGCGGGGGCGCGGAGAGTTCCTCGGGGCCATGCTCGGCTCCGTGAGCCAAGGCGTCCTGCATCGTGCCAACGTCCCCGTCGCGGTCATCGGCTCGGGAGACGGAGGCAGCGAGGCATGACCGGAGTGCACGTGGATCGCTCGACTGTCACGGTCGCCGACATACGTCACTCCCCCGTGATGACGATCCGCTCCGGCGACACCCTTTGGGATGCGTGGCAGTTGATGTTCGTCTCGGGGATGCGCCATCTGGCCGTCGTCGATGAAGCCGGCAGCAGCATCGGAGTCGTGAGCGACCGGGCGATCCTCACGGATCTGCCCATCACGGAGAGGCACCTGGCCGGGCGCCACGTCAGCGATGTCATGTCATCCCCCGGGAGCATCACCGACAGCACGTGCGCGCAGGAAGCGGCGAGCCGCATGGCTCGTCATTCAGCGGATGCACTGCCGATCGTGACCGAGTCCGGTCGGCCCATCGCGATGCTCACGTCCGCGGATCTCATCGACTGGGTGGCGCGGGACTAGGTCACTGGGGCGTGCTGGGGTCGTGCCCGACATCTCGGGTCACGCTCTTGATCAAGGACGTGAGCAGGCGGGCGGATGCCGAGAGCAGCAGCAGGCTGAAAAGCATCTGGAGCAGCACGGCGCCGCGCGCGATCTGGCCCGAGGCAGCAATGTCACCGAAGCCGATCGTCATCAGAGTCGTCATGGTGAAGTACACGGCGTCCAGCGGCGTGGTCAGTCCCGCGATCTCACCGGGGTACTCGCTGATGGACAGGTAGTTGACGGCGAAGAGCAGCACCGACTCGACCACGAGGATGGCCAGCACGATCGTGCGTATGCCGATCGGGTGGAGGTGACTACGGCGGATGTCGCGCGCGAGCATGTCCGCGAGGGTGAAGGCCAGCAGGCCCAGCGTCGCGAGGAAGAGCAGCCCCTGCAGCCAGGGCAGCCGAGTTCCCGCCGCCCACAGGGCGATGAGGACCGCGGTCGACACCCCCGCGATGATCGGGGCGGCGAACAACCCCCAGTGCCGGCGCTCGGCCATCTCCCCTCCCGGAGCTCGTTGGTAGGCGAGGGTAGCCTTCCCCCATGGCCTCGCAGGATCGACTCGTGTGGATCGATTGCGAGATGACGGGCCTGGACCTGGCCAAGGACCAGCTCGTCGAGATCGCCGTGATCGTCACCGAGGCCGACCTCACCGAGCTGGACTCCGGCATCAGCATCATCATTAGGCCCGACGATCTGTCGGTCCTTGAGGGCATGGACCCCGTGGTGGTCGACATGCACACCTCCTCGGGCCTGCTCGACGTCATCCCCGACGGGGTCTCCCTGGCCGAGGCCGAGGAGCAGGTGCTCGCCTATGTGCGCCAGCACGTGCCGGAGCCCCGCAAGGCTCCCCTGGCGGGGTCGAGCGTCTACGTCGATCGGGGATTCCTGACCCGTGACATGCCCGAGCTCGACGCCCACCTGCACTACCGGCTCATCGACGTCTCCTCCATCAAGGAGATCGCTCGTCGCTGGTATCCGCGCGCCTACTTCAACTCCCCGGAGAAGAAGGGCAACCATCGCGCGCTCGGCGACATCCGCGAGTCGATCGCCGAGCTGCGCTACTACCGGGATGCAGTCTTCGTGCCGCCGCCCGGGCCGGAGACCGAGTCAGCGCGGGCTACCGCCGCGGGGCACGTCGTCGACCACGGCTGACGCCTTCGTCGCGATGCCGACGATGACGCAGAGAAGCGCGAGCGCGGCAATCGGGATGTAGGGGAAGAGGACCACGATCCGTGGCGTGAATGGCTGGGCGACGCCGGACTCCGAGACGCAGAGCAGTGCGACGCCGCAGATCACGAGCAGGATGCGGGCCCAGGCGGTGCCCAGGGCGACGCGCGGCGACGCTCGGCCCAGCAGTGCGGCCAGTCCCCTCGCGAGGCGGCCCAGCGCGGGAGCGGCGAACCACACGACGGCGAGGACGACAGCCGCGACCGCGATGTGCTGCAGCCACCACAGCAGGCTCAGGGCCGCAGGCGCCAGGACGAGGGCGAGCATGCCGGCGATGGCCAGGGTGAAGGCGAGCATGTGCCATAGGTAGATCTCCATCGCGCGGCTGGCGAAGATCGCGACCGGCACCCACAGGCGGTCGCGGTCCAGGACGCGCTGCAGCCATGGCCAGAGCAGGAGCAGGATGCAGATCTGCGCGAGGCCCACGAGCGCGAGCACGATCGTGGGGGGCGCCAGGTTGCTGATTCCTTCGACGGCATCGGTGGAGATGAGCGCGGGGCTGTAGGGGCCGATGACGATCGCGATGATCGCGCCTGCTGCAGACACGACGGCCCCGACGGCGAGGACCGCTCGCGGGAGCGTGCGCAGGCGGGCCAGGCGCGTGCCGAGCGCGGCGAAGAGCCCCCACACCAGGATGAGGTTGGCCCATCCGATGGCCTCGTTGACGTTGATGCGCAGGAGGTCCACTCCGAGAATGACGGCGAGCCAGGCAGCGACAGCCGACGGTCCACTCAGGCGCATGAGCAGCGGCGCGACAGCGACGAGCACGAGATAGACGCCGAGGAACCACACGAGCTGCACCGGCAGGAGACCTGCGGCCTTGCCCGCATCAGTCCCCGAGAGCACCTGGGCGACGAACGCGAGCGCCATCGTCACCGCGATGAGAGGCAGCGCGGGCGCAGTGAGTCGCGTGAGCCTCGCAAGATAACCGCGTGCATCACGTGAGCCACCGAGTCGTGTGAGACCGGCACCTGCCAGGAGGAAGAAGAGCGGCAGGATCTGCAGCACCCAGGTGAGGGGGAAGACGGCGGGTTCGGCGTCGAGGGTGTTGATGACCGAGCCGCTGTCCGTGACGGTCCACGCCAGCGAGTGGCCCACGACGACGAGGAGAAGCGCCAGGGCCTTGACCGCGTCCATGACGCGATCGCGACCGGCACTGGCGGCGAGGACCGTGCTGGTGACTGTCCCCATCGAGTCT
>JBEGMG010000390.1:0-5449 GCA_041183165.1 Actinomycetota bacterium
CATTGAGACGGAAGCCATCCGCGCGACGGCGTGCGAGATAGCGAGTGAGCGGTGCGTCTTCTCCCGGGAGGATGACACCGGTGGTCTCCTGGTTGACACGCCAGTCGACAGCACGCCCGGCAAGTCGTGGCACGTAGGGAGCGACGACGCCGAGCATGCGCAGCCCGAGCCGATCGATGGGGCTGAGCGAGGCAGGCGCTCCCTGGGCGACGAGGTCGCGCAGGCGGCGCGCCGCCCTGCGACGGTCGCGGATGCGCAGCACCTGGTCGGTGAGGTCGAGGATGAGGTCGCGACCGTCGTCGTCGGCAAGGAGTTTGCCGAGGCGCTGCGCTGCGCGTCGCTCCTTGCGCGTCGTGCCTGCGAGCGCGGCGGTGAGTAGGTCGCGTGCACGGCCTTCTGCGGTTGAGGCGAGGCTGCGCTCGGGGGCGATCGTCATGGGAGAAGTTCACCGCTTCCCCGGCCTGGGGTCTTGTGCCACAGTGACCTTGTGAGTGTCGAATCGATACCAAAGGCGGGGGATCTGCGGGCCTTCGTCGATCTGGTCGATGGCTTGCCCCAGGTGATGGCGGCCGCCAAGGACACCTCCGGCAGGTATGTCTATGTCAATCGCGGTTTCGCCGACCGCGTAGGGCGGCGTGTGCGAGACATCGTGGGACGTACGGTCGACGACTTCTTCGCCCCGGAGTTGGCGGAGTCGTATGCCGCGCAGGACGCCGATGTGCTGCGCTCGGGCAAGCCGCTGCAGGGGCATCTGGAGCTCATCGTGCGCGCGGATGGACGGCTGGGCTGGTACCTCACATCCAAGACGCGGCTCGTCGCTGACGGCGGCGTGGTCGTGGGAGTAGCCGTGATGTCGGTTGATCTGCAGTCGCAGATGGACAGCGCACACTCGGGGCTGGCGGCAGCACTGGATGCTGTGCGGGCCGACATCGCCCATCCCTGGCGGATCGGTGAGATCGCGGAGATCGCCGGACTGTCGACGACGCAATTGGAGAGACTCTCCAGACGCACACTCGGGATGTCGCCCCGGGGCGTGCTGCAGCGCCTGCGCCTCGAGCACGCCGTGAGGCTGCTCTCATCCACAGCGCTCACCGCTGGGGAAATCGCCTCAGCATGCGGCTTCTACGACCAGAGTTCCTTCACGCGGCAGTTCCGGGCCGTGCTTGGCCTGACTCCCGGGGCCTATCGCCGGTCGGGGATGCAGGAAGTGGAGAACTGAGGCACCGCGCGTTCCCCTCCCCTCGCGCGTGGGACTTCGAGCAGAGAGTGCTCTAGGGAGCCTTTCTCAGATCGACGTTCATGTGCCACATCTGTGGACGACGGTGGCAAGGTTGCCAGCGTGAGTTGAACCGGGCTGTGGACGACGGTGGCAAGGTTGCCAGCGTGAGTTGGTCCTGCCTGTGGATGATCGCTTTGGCGGGCTGAGCGTGCGCTCAGCCTATGCCGCCGGTCTGACAGTCAGGGTGCTCGCGCGGCCCTACGCTCACCGCATGACCCGCAGCCCGGCTGGCCGCCGCCGCGCATCCTCGACCGCGCGTCTGGCCGGCCTCGGAGTGGTCGCGGCGATGCTCGCGGGCTGCGGCCGGGTGGACGAACTCATCTATCAGCCCCCGACGACGCCTGCCGAGTGGTGTGCCCAGCGGCCGTGCGTCGAATTCGGCAGCGTCGTCGTGACCGAGCCGTGGAGCAGTGCGCTCGTCTTCGCCCTCGCGCTGCTCTGGCTGGGGGTCGGGCTCTATTTCCTCGCCTCCCGCCGAGGCCAGCGCTCGCGCACGTGGTTCGGCGTATCCCTCGTGCTCGGGGGCCTGGCTGCAGGATCGGCAGGCATCAGCTACCAGGCCTTCAGTTACGAGCTCAAGTGCGCAGGCCGCGAGGTGTGCGCGCTCACCAACGGCTACGAGATCGCCTACAGCCTGCTGCAGGTCGCCAGCATGAGCGCGATGGTGGTCGCGGTCGCCTACGCCCTCGCCATGCCTCGAGCCCGACGCGCGATCGCGATCTACGCCGTACTCAATTTTGTCGTCTACGTCGCCGTCACCATCGCCGGCATCCTCATGCCGAGTGCCTTCCTGCTCTCCTTCGAGTTGCTCCTGCTCTTCGCGGTGCCCGCCCTAGTGATTGCGGCGGTGCTCGCAGTGCGCCGCTGGCAGGTGCCGCTCGCTCGCCGCATCCTGTGGGTGCTGGTGCTCCTCGTCCTCGTGCAGGTGGCCTACCTCGTCTACTTCGCGCTCGGGATCACCGAGTCGCTGTGGGCCTCGGGTATCTACTTCTCCGCCAATGACGTGCTTCACGTGGGGATGCTCGCCTGGCTCGCGATCACCGCCTGGGCGCTCGGCTCCTCCCTGGAGGACAGGCCGGCTTGACGCCCGCCCAGTGGTATGTAATATTCCACTGAGCCCATCAGTGGGCCCTGACCCTGGAGACCCCATGACCGAGACGCCCTGGCGCGGCATCCTCACCGCGACCGCCCTGCCCTTCGACGCCGACGGCGCCGTGGACTACGCCCGCTACGCCGATCACGTGGACTGGCTCGTGCGCAACGGCAGCGATGGCGTCGTCTGCAATGGGTCGCTCGGGGAGTACCAGACGCTCACGCACGACGAGCGCGCCAAGGTCGTGGAGACCGCCGTCGCAGCAGCGAAGGCAGCAGGCGGCGTGGTCGTGCCCGGTGTCGCGGCGTACGGCGCACACGAGTCTCGTCGTTGGACAGAGCAGGCGGGCGAGGCGGGTGCCGTCGCGGTCATGCTCCTGCCGCCGAACGCCTACCGTGCCGATGACCGCATCGTCGTCGAGCACTACCGCGAGGTGGCGAAGGCTGGCCTGCCGATCGTCGCCTACAACAATCCCTACGACACCAAGGTCGATCTCACCCCGCGCCTGCTCGGTGAGCTCTACGCCGAGGGCCTCATCGTGGCCGTCAAGGAGTTCACCGGTGACCCGCGCCGTGCCTACGAGATCTCGGAGTACGCACCGGGTCTTGACGTGATCATCGGATCGGACGACGTCGTCCTCGAGCTTGCCATCGCCGGCGCCAAGGGCTGGATCGCGGGCTACACCAACGCCCTCCCCACCGCCTCGCGCGCGCTCTACGACGCTTCGATGGCGGGTGACCTCGCGACCGCGGTGCCGCTCTACCGGACCCTGCACCCCCTGCTGCGCTGGGATTCCAAGACGGAGTTCGTGCAGGCGATCAAGCTCTCCATGGACATGGTCGGTCGCTACGGCGGCCCCTGCCGTCCGCCTCGCCTGCCGCTCACGCCCGAGCAGGAGAAGGTCGTGCGCGCGGCCACGCAGGTGGCGATCGACGCGGGTCTCGCGACGGCCTGACATGCAGGCCAAGCGCGTCCTGCAGGTTGTCGACTCCCACACGGAGGGCATGCCGACGCGTGTCGTCGTCGGTGGTGTCGGTGTGGTGCCTGGCGCCACCATGATGGAGCGCAGGCTCCACCTCATGGAGCACATGGACGACCTGCGCACCCTGCTCATGTTCGAACCACGTGGTCACGCGGCGATGAGCGGAGCCATCCTGCAGCCGGCCTCGCGGCCCGACGCGGACTGGGGAGTGCTCTACATCGAGGTGACCGGCTGTCTGCCCATGTGCGGCCACGGCACCATGGGTGTCGCGACCGTGCTCGTGGAGACCGGCATGGTGCCGGTGACCGAGCCCGTGACGACGATCCGCCTCGACACCCCCGCGGGCCTGGTCGTCACCGAGGTGGCCGTCGAGGGCGGCCGAGCCCGCTCGGTGACCCTGCGCAATGTCGATTCCTTCGTCCTGGGTCTCGACCGAAGCGTCGACGTGCCCGGCGTCGGATCGGTGGCCTACGACATCGCTTTCGGCGGCAACTTCTACGCCATGGTCCGCGCTGAGGACCTCGGCGTGGAATTCTCGAGGGACAACAAGGACGCACTTCTCGCGGCAGGCATGGCGCTGATGGGTGCGATCAACGCCGCCGACGAGCCCGTGCATCCGCTCGATCCCGCGATCCGCGGGCTACGGCACGTGCAGATCCTCGCTCCGGGATCGGATGCCGCACGCTCCCGTCACGCGATGGTGATCTCGCCCGGATGGTTCGACCGCTCGCCCTGTGGCACCGGCACCTCGGCACGGCTCGCTCAACTCCACGCACGCGGCGAGCTGGCCGTCGGCCAGGACTTCGTCAACGAGTCCTTCATCGGCACCCACTTCATCGGCCGCGTCGCTGAGACGACAGAGGTCGCGGGCCTGCCCGCCATCGTCCCGCTCATCACGGGGCGCGCATGGCTCACCGCGCTGTCCCAGGTGCTGCTCGCTGACGACGATCCCTTCCCGGCGGGCTTCCTGCTGTGACCGCTGCGCCCGAGGGCCTGCCGACGATCGGTGAGCGCACCAGCCTGCGCGAGCGCGTCGCGGAGTCACTGCGCGCCGCACTCGTCTCCGGCCGCATGGTGCCGGGTACGACGTACAGCATCCCTGCTCTCGCCGAGCAGTTCGGAGTGTCAGCCACTCCTGTGCGGGAGGCGATGCTCGACCTGGTCAATGAAGGGATCATGGCGGCGGTGCCCAACAAGGGCTTCCGTGTCGTCGAGTTGAGTGATGCTGAACTCGATCAGATCACCGAGCTGCGCCGCTTGCTCGAGGTGCCGACGGTGGGCGAGCTTGCCGGTGCCATCGACCGCGCTGCCGTCAGACGCCTGCGTGCACTCGCCGATGCCGTCAGCGACGCCGCCCGACGCGGTGACGTCGTCGGCTACGTCGAGGCAGACCGCGAGTTGCACCTGGCCCTGCTCGCGGAAGCCGGCAATCCCCGACTCGTCGAGATGGTCGGTCGCCTGCGCGATCAGAGCCGGCTCTATGGCCTCGAGCAGTTGGCCGCTGAGGGTGTGCTGGTCGACTCCGCCGCTGAGCACATGCGCCTCATCGATGCGTTGGAGTCGGGTGATCGTCGCGCGGCCGAGCGCGTGATGGCCCACCACCTCGACCATGTGCGAGGCATCTGGGCGAGTCGCCGTGAGGATCGCGGATGATCGCCGACGTCGTCATCATCGGGGCCGGCATCGTGGGTGCCTGCTGCGCCCGGGCCTGCGCGCAGGCGGGCATCGACACCGTGCTCGTCGATCGGGGAGCCGTCGCGAGCGGTACGACCGGTGCGGGTGAGGGCAACATCCTCGTCTCCGACAAGGAGCCCGGACCCGAACTCGATCTCGCGCTCCTCAGCAGGCAGCTCTGGGCGGAGATGGCGGGCGAACTCGGCGACTCTTTCGAGCTCGATCTCAAAGGCGGACTCGTCGTCGCCGCGCGCACCGAGACCCTCGACCACCTCCTGGCCTTCGCGCGGACGCAGCAGGACAGCGGCGTCATCGCCGAGAATGTCGCGGCCGCGGACCTGCCCGATCATGAGCCGCACATCTCCCGCGATCTCGCCGGTGGCGTTTACTACCCGCAGGACATGCAGGTGCAGCCGATGCT
>JBEGMG010000391.1:0-8809 GCA_041183165.1 Actinomycetota bacterium
CCATCCCGGTCGCACCAGGTGCCCGCGACGACCATGCCCACGAGCGAGCATGCGACGTAGGCACTGAAAGCCCACGCGTAGATGCCGAGACCGTCGAATTCGATGGCGACGGCAGGCATCACGGTGGACACGGCGATGCCCTCGAAGGCAAAGAGCGTGATGGCCGCAACAACGCCGATCGTCACGGCGCGGTACTGCGGCGCAAAAAGGCTCAGGAGTCGCCGTCCGACCCGTTGGGCTTGCCAGGCTTGAGCCCGGAGAAGATCGCCTCGCACTCAGGGCATACGGGGAACTTCGACGGGTCGCGGCCGGGCACCCACTTCTTGCCGCACAGGGCGCGCACAGGCTTGCCGGTCACGGCGCTCTCGACGATCTTGTCCTTCTGGACGTAGTGGGCAAAGCGCTCGTGATCGCCGTCGTCGGTGGAGGCGAGGCGCTCCTCGGTGAGGGTTGTGCCCTCGAGGGAGGGCGACTCCGTGGGCGTGCTCATACGGTGAGTGTAGGGGCGCCCCGGCTAGTTCAGCTCAGGGTCACCGGGGTGCCTGGGCCACCAGGCCAGCGTGCCGCCCGCACGACGTAGGACCGCCGCCCACAACTGCTCCGGGTCCGCGAGGAAGGCGTCCGTCACGAGGTCGCCTGGTGACACGACGGCCCAGGATCCACGGTCGAGCTCGTCGTCGAGCTGCCCGGGCGACCATCCGGCGTACCCGGCGTAGATGCGCAGCGCCTGCAGGTGCGGCACGAGGACATCGGCGGGTACGTCGAGATCGATGATCCCGAGCGACCCGACGACGCGGCGGAAGCCCTCCGGCTCGTCGGGCTCACGCACGGCCGCGCCCAGTGCCGCCAGCCCCAGCGCGCTGTCGAGCGCAACCGGACCGCCCTGGTAGAGGTGTGGCGTCCCCGTGAGGTGGTCGCTCCAGCTGGGAAGCACGGATGCGACATCGAGCGTCGTGGGCTGGTTGAGCACGACGCCGAGGGTGCCGGACTCGTCATGCTCGAGCAGGAGGATCACTGCCTGGTGGAAGGGATCCTCGAGGTTGGGCGCCGCGACCAGGAGCAGTCCGGCCTCAGGCGGATCCGCTGGTCGACCGATCGTGGTGGCCTCGAGCACGGAGCCATCGTGACGCGTCCTGCCCTGTCGGGTGATACCCTAGGGGGTATGCCGACCGTAGCGCTGACCGAAGCGACCTTCGCCCCGACCGTCCAGGACAGCCCGATCGTCCTCATCGACTTCTGGGCCGCCTGGTGCGGGCCGTGTCGGCAGTTCGCTCCGGTCTTCGAGAAGGCCAGCGACTCCCACTCCGACATCGTCTTCGCCAAGGTCGACACCGAGGCCGAGCCCGGCCTGGCCCAGGTCTTCCAGATCTCCTCGATCCCCACGTTGATGGCGATCCGCGACGGTGTCGTCCTCTACTCCCAGGCGGGTGCCCTGCCCGAGCAGGGCCTCGAGCAGCTCATCCAGGCCGTGCGCGATGTCGACATGGAGGAGGTCCGCTCCTCGATTGCCGCGGAGCAGGTCGACGCGTCGGCCGAATAGGCAACGCCGATCAGCGCCTCGCCCACGAGGGACATCAACCGAACGGATGACCCAGGTCGGCCGACTTGGCCGAGGGGTCCTGGCGCGCATCGCTTCTACCTTGGAGATATGCCTCAGCAGCCACTCGCCCAGGTCCCCGTCGATGCCATTTGGGATTGGCAGGAGCACGGCTCATGCCGCTCTGCTGACCCCACCCTCTTCTTCCATCCGCAGAACGAGCGCGGATCCGCCCGCCGCTCGCGTGATCTCGCCGCCAAGGCCGTCTGCGCCAGCTGCCCCGTGCGCATTGAGTGCGCCGACTACGCCGTCCGGGCCCGTGAGCCTTACGGCGTGTGGGGCGGCCTGACCGAGGAGGATCGCGAGGCGATCTACGCCCGGATCGACCTCGCCGAGTACCCCCGCGCACGCGGTGAGGGCGCGCGCATGGCCGCACCCGAGATCGACGCCGACATCCGCCCGCTAGTCTCCGTCTCCGCCTGACCCGGGTCGGGCTGACCGACCCCGCTAGCCTCATCCGGTGAACCTCACCGGACGCGACCTGCTCAGGGAGCTCGACCTCTCCGACGCGGAGTTCGACGGGCTCATCCGTCTTGCAGCGGAGCTCAAGGCGCAGCGCCGCGCAGGGCGTGAGGTGAAGCGCCTCGATGACAAGGTCATCGCCCTCATCTTCGGCAAGACCTCGACCCGCACGCGAGTGGCCTTCGAGGTTGCGGCGTACCAGCAGGGCGCCCAGGTGACGGTCCTCGACTCGCAAACCTCCCAGATCGGCCACAAGGAGTCGATGGCCGACACCGCGCGCGTCCTCTCCCGCATGTTCGACGCCATCGAATACCGCGGTGACGCGCAGGCAACTGTCGATGAGCTCGCACTCCACGCGGACGTGCCCGTCTACAACGGCCTCACCGATGAGTGGCACCCCACGCAGATGCTCGCGGACATGCTCACCATGCGCGAGCACTCCCCCGATGGATCCCTCAGCTACGCCTACCTCGGCGATGCCCGCTCCAACATGGGCAATTCCCTGCTGGTGAGCGGAGCGATGCTCGGCGCGGATGTGCGCATCGTGGCGCCAGAGGCGCTGTGGCCCTCGCGCGAGGTACGCCGCGCGGCCGAAGAGCGCGCGGAGCGCACCGGCGCTCGTCTGCTGCTCACCGAGGATCCCGCCGAGGGCGTGCCCGGAGCTCAGTTCGTGCACACCGACGTGTGGGTGTCCATGGGCGAGCCCGCGGAGGTCTGGGCCGAACGCGTGGCCCTGCTCAGGCCCTACCGCGTGGACTCATCCGTCATGGCTCTCACCGGCCGGGTCGACGCGCGCTTCATGCACTGCCTGCCGGCGTTCCACGACGAGCAGACGGCCGTGGGCCGCACAGTCGCGGACGAGTTCGGCCTACGTGGCGGCGTTGAGGTGACCGACGAGGTATTCGAGTCGCCCGCGAGCATCGTCTTCGATCAGGCGGAGAACAGGATGCACACCATCAAGGCCCTGCTCGTCGCCACCCTGACCTGACCTGGTGCCGCGCACCCGACGCTTTCAGCAAATCGGCGTCTATGGAAGTTCGGCAGCCTTATCGACACATCCAGCTTCACGGAAGTGTCGATAAGGCCGCACAACTGCACTTGCGAGCGATCGCCACCGGCGAAAGGCCAGCGACGACGCTCGGCGCTGCACCTGTTGCAGCTCGGAGCTAGGCCTGCTGGAGGCGGTAGCGCAGGGCATCGAGCTGGTCGTACAGCGCCGAGGGAACCCGGTCGCCGAACTGCTCGTAGTACTCCTGCGTGAGGTCCGCCTCGGACAGCCACGACTGCGCATTGACCGCGAAGAGCTCGTCCATCTGCGCAGCCGGGATGTCGAGCCCATCGAGGTTGAGCTCTCCGTCGGCGGGGATGCGGCCCACGGATGTGTCGACGGCGTCCGCCTTACCCTCGACACGGCGCACAATCCACTCGAGGACACGCGAGTTGTCGCCGAAGCCCGGCCAGATGTAGTGGCCGTCCTTGTCCTTGCGAAACCAGTTGACCTGGTAGATCTTCGGCAACTTCTCCGGAGTCGTGAACTGACCGATCTTGAGCCAGTGGGCCCAGTAGTCAGCCATGTTGTAGCCGCAGAAGGGCAGCATGGCGAAGGGGTCGCGACGCAGGGAGCCGACACTGCCCTCGGCCGCAGCGGTCTGCTCCGACGACACCGTCGAGCCCATGAAGACGCCGTGCTCCCAGTCGAAGGACTCCGTGACGAGCGGCACATTGGTGGCGCGGCGACCGCCGAAGAGGATTGCGTCGATCGGCACACCCTCGGGGTCTTCCCAGTTGGGGGCGATGGAGGGGCACTGGCCCGCCGGGGCGGTGAAGCGTGCGTTGGGGTGCGAGGAGGGGCGACCGGCCGAAGGGGTCCAATCCTGGCCCTTCCAGTCGATGAGATGCGCGGGCGGCTCATCGGTCAGGCCCTCCCACCACACATCGCCGTCGTCGGTGAGCGCGACGTTGGTGAAGATGCAGTTGGCGTAGAGGGACTTCACGGCGTTGGCATTCGTGTGCATGCCGGTGCCGGGGGCGACACCGAAGAAGCCGGCCTCGGGGTTGATGGCGTAGAGGCGCCCGTCCTTGCCGAAGCGCATCCAGGCGATGTCGTCGCCGACGGTCTCGACGGTCCAGCCGGGCACCGCCGGCTCCAGCATGGCGAGGTTGGTCTTGCCGCATGCCGAGGGGAATGCCGCGGTGATGTAGCGGATGTCACCGGAGGGAGCGGTGAGCTTGAGCACCAGCATGTGCTCGGCCATCCAACCCTCGTCGCGTGCCATGGCCGAGGCGATGCGCAGGGCAAAGCACTTCTTGCCGAGCAGGGCGTTGCCGCCGTAGCCCGAACCGTAGGACCAGATCTCACGCGTCTCGGGGAAGTGGGTGATGTATTTCGTCTCATTGCACGGCCATGCGACATCAGGGCGAGCGTTGCCCTCGGCGTCGACCAGTGGGTAGCCCACAGTGTGCACAGCGGGGACGAAGTCACCGCGCTCGCCGATCTCGTCGAGGGCTGCAGCCCCCATGCGGGTCATGATCTTCATGTTGACGACGACGTACGGCGAGTCGGTGAGTTCGACGCCCAGCTGCGCGATGTGCGAGCCGAGCGGACCCATGGAGAAGGGGACGACGTACATCGGTCGCCCACGCATCGAGCCGGCGAAGAGACCGCCGAGGATGCCCTTCATCTCGACCGGATCCATCCAGTTGTTGGTGGGACCGGCATCGGCCTCGTAGTGCGAGCAGATGTAGGTGCGGCTTTCGACACGCGCGACGTCGCTCGGGTCGGAGCGCGCGAGGAAGGAGTTGGGGCGCAGTTCGGGGTTGAGGCGGATGAAGGTGCCGCTATCGACCATCTGCGCGGTGAGGCGCTCCCACTCAGCGTCGGAGCCATCGCACCAGATGATCTCGTCGGGCTGCGTGAGCTCCGCGACCTCCTCGACCCACTCGAGCAACTTCTTATTGCGGGTGGGCGGATTCTCCAGGCCACGGATCGTCATGGGAGTCCCTTCGGTCGAACGCCGTTGTCCGAGCGCCGCCGAAGCGGCATGACGACATCCTGCCGTTCCTGCAAGGCTCCGAAAACCGTGAAAACCCTTACACGGTCAGCTTTGTGAGCAAGGGCACAGCCGGGTGTCAGGCGGTGGGACGGAAGCGACGCAAGAGGAGGCTGTTGGCGACGACGAAGACCGAGGAGAACGCCATCGCGGCACCGGCGAAAAGGGGGCTGAGCAGGCCCACCGCGGCCAAGGGAATCATCGCGACGTTGTAGGCGAAAGCCCAGAAGAGATTGCCCTTGATCGTGCGCAGGGTGCGCCGCGAGAGCCTGATGGCATCGACCGCCGAGAGCAGATCGGATCGCACGAGCGTGATGTCGCTGGCCTCAATGGCAGCATCGGTCCCCGCACCCATGGCGATACCGAGATCGGCCTGGGCCAGAGCTGCGGCGTCATTGACTCCATCGCCTGTCATCGCAACAGAGGCCCCGGTCGCCTGCAGATCGCGGACGACGGCGACCTTGTCCTCCGGCAGCACCTCCGCATACACCTCGCTGATGCCGACTTCGCTCGCGACCGCCTGCGCCGACCGCGGGTTGTCGCCCGTGAGCAGGACGGGTCGCAGACCCAGTTCGCGCAGGAGCGTGATCGCGCGCGCACTCGACGGGCGGATCGCATCAGCGACGACGAGCGCGCCGCGGACGGAACCCTGCCAACCCACCGCAACCACGGTGGCACCCTCTCCTTCCTCCGCATCCATAGCGGCGACCAAGGCAGCGGGCACGGATGGCGCTCCCACCATCTCGGCCACCCAGGAGCGGCGCCCGACCGCCACGGAGATGTCGCCGACACGACCGGTGACACCGAGCCCGCGGAAATTGGCGAAATCTCCTGCGGGGGCCACCTCGAGGCCGCCGGCGATGGCGCGGGCGACGGGATGCTCACTGTTGCGCTCCACCGCCGCGGCGAGGCTGCCGACCACCACCGGGTCCTCACCCTCCGCGACGAGGACGTCGCGCAGAGCCATCCGCCCCGTCGTCACGGTGCCGGTCTTGTCCAGCACGATCACCGATGCGCGACGCGTGTCTTCGAGCACCTCGGGTCCACGGATGAGAATGCCCAGCTGCGCACCACGTCCCGTGCCCACGAGGATTGCCGTCGGCGTCGCCAGCCCAAGCGCGCAGGGGCAGGCGATGATGAGCACCGCCACGGCAGCAGTGAACGCCGCCTCGATGTCTCCCGTCAGGAACCACCAGGCGCCGAGCGTGACCAGGGCGATAGCCATGACGACCGGGACGAAGACCGCGGAAATCCGGTCGGCGAGGCGCTGCACGGGAGCCTTGCCCGCCTGGGCGTCGACCACCAGCCTCGAGATGCGCGCGAGCTGAGTGTCCGCACCCACGCGCGTCGCGCGCACGGTGATCACTCCATCAACGTTGATGGTGGACCCCACGACGGAGTCGCCCACTCCCACCTCGACCGGCAGGGACTCCCCCGTGAGCAGCGAGGTGTCGATCGCACTGGCGCCGTCCTCGACGACCCCATCGGTGGCGATGCGCTCGCCCGGGCGCACGACGAATCGATCCCCCACGTGCACGTCCGCGACCGGGACGCGTCGTTCGACCCCACCGACGATGAGAGCGGCGTCGGGGGCAGCGAGCTCTGCGAGTGCCCTCAGGGCGGCCGTCGAGCGCCTCTTGGCGCGGGCCTCGAACCACCTGCCGGCGAGCAGGAAGACCGGAACGGCGGCAGCGACCTCGAGGTAGATGTCCGGCAGGCCCATCTGGGAGTGATCGCCGAATCCGTGCGACATCGTGTAGCCGATCTCGCCCGCTCCGCCGAAGACGATCGCCCACAGGCTCCACAGGTACGCCGCGAGCACGCCCATGCTCACGAGCGTGTCCATCGTCGCGGCAGCATGACGCGCATTGATCGCTGCCGCGTGATGGAAGGGCCAGGCACCCCATCCGACGATGACGGTCGTCAGCGCGAGAGCAACCCACTGCCAGCCGGGGAATTGCAGGGCCGTGATCATGGAGAGCGCGACGACGGGAAGTGCCAGGACGAGCGAGACGATGAAGCGCGTGCGCAGGGAATCGACGTCACCGCCGTCGTTCACGCCATCGCTCACGGGGGCGGCTGAGTAGCCCGTCTGCTCCACGACGCGCACGAGGTCGGCCACGGGAATGTCCGAGTCGAGCTCGATGTGGGCGCTCTCGGTCGCGTAGTTGACGGTGGCGTGCACTCCAGGGACGCGATTGAGCTTGCGCTCGATGCGTGACGCGCAGGTGGAGCACGTCATGCCTGAGATCGCGAGTTCGACGCTGTCAGACACGTGCCCTCCTCCCTCATGCACGCTACCGGCTCGAACACGGGGCCTGACCGATCCATTCCTGGCCCACCCGCTCAAGGGAGGCTAACGTCAGGGCTAAGACACACCCGCGCCCAAGGGAGGCAGCCATGGATCCGCTCTACAAGAACATCAAGGGCCGCTTCAAGGAGGCCGCTGGAGCACTGACGGGCAACGACGCACTCCGAGCTGAAGGGGCCGCCGATCAGGCCGAGGCCCAGGTCGAGGACCTCGCCGGCGCGGTGTCGGACAAGGCAAGCGAACTCACCGACCAGGCAGCGGACAAGGCAACGGGCTACTGGAACCAGATCAAGGAAGCCTTCGACGAGGGCAAGAAGGGCGAGTAGCAGGACCTCCGCCCTGCGCAACGCGGCTCCCCTAGAGTCGCGGCATGGCCGGTCGACTCGCTCTCGTAGGCAGCGGCGAATACCTCCCCGTCCTCAGTGAGGTCGAAGACTGGCTGTTCGCGGATAACGACCGCGTCTACGTCCAGCTCGCTACGGCGTCCGCTCCCGAGGGCGACGCACGACTCGGCTACTGGCATGACCTCGGCCGCAAGGCCGCATCGAGGCTCGGCGCGGAGCAGGTCGTCGTCGACGTACGCATCCGGGAGGACGCCTTCGACGAGCGCTGGATTCCGCTGATCGAGAGTGCCGGCCTGATCTATCTCTCCGGCGGCAACCCGACATTCCTCACCGAGACTCTCCGGGACACTCCGGTCTGGGAGGCGATCCGTCGCACCTGGCAGGGCGGTGCCGGCCTCGCCGGGTGCAGCGCCGGTGCCATGGCGATGGGCGGCACGGTCGCGCACTTCCGGCACCCCGGCAGGGAGCCGCTTGCCGGTCTGGGGGTGATCCCCGACGTCCGCGTCTTCCCCCACTTCGATCGTTACACGCGATGGATTCCCGATATCGCGCTTCGGCCCTTTGCTTCTCGCGACGCGACCATGCTGGGGATCGACGAGGACACGGCACTCGTCGCCGAGGATCCCGGCAACGAGGGTCCCTGGGATTTCCGTGTCGAGGGCAGGCAAAGTGCCTACATCGTTCGGCGAGACGACGTACACAAGATCGATCTCCCGATCGCCCTTGCGGTCGATTCCTGACGTAGCCTGACCGGGTGAAGGCCCTGCTCGCTGCTGCGGGAGTGACCCTCGCCGTAGTCGCGGCACCCGCTGCATCCGCAGCTCCACCGGAGAATCCCCATCAGGTCATCACCGTCTCTGTCGCTTCATCGACATCGACATCGGGCGTGCTCGAGGCCTGGGAGCGCCGCGGTGCGGAGTTCGTGCGCGTCCGTGGGCCCCTCACTGTCTACGTCGGCGAGGACGGCGTGGGCCTCGCCTCGGAGCGACGGTCCCGCACCCCCCGGGGCGTCTTCACCCTCACCGAGGCCTTCGGTCTGGCAGCG